>JBDTRV010000119.1:0-7186 GCA_039931475.1 Burkholderiales bacterium
TCCATCACCTGCGCCAGGCTTCCGTAGCCGACCATGCCGGCCCGCTCCTTCGGCACCTCGACCTTGAGCGCGCTGTTGGTGACGGCCGCCTCCATCGGGCCGGCCGCGAAGAACAGCCAGCGGTAGTAGTCGGCGCGCTGGTCCAGCGCGGGCGCGAGTCCGGCTTCGGGAAAAGCGTCGGCCAGATAGGCGCAGATCGCGGCGCATTCAGTCACCGTCTGACCGCGATGCACGATGGTCGGCACCTTGCCCATCGGGTTGATCTGGAGGTAGGCCGCATCCTTCATCGGCTCGCCGTATTCAATGTAGACGGTGCGGTACGGCTGGCCGACTTCCTCGAGCATCCAGTGTGCGATACGGCCGCGCGACATTGGGTTGGTGTAGAAAACGAGTTCGTCCGACATGGTGATCGTATGGTTTGGCTGAGGTCAAAAACGAGCAAGGTTCATGATAGCCCTGCACCCGCCGGCAACTCCTCGAAACACCCTGAAAGCCCGATGCGTCCGCAAGGCATCATCCGAAGGCCCCTTCATGAACAAGTCCTCCGAGCCAATCCATGAGTCATTCGACGTCGTCGTGATCGGCGCCGGCCAGGCCGGGCCGTCTCTGGCCGCGACGCTGGCCGGGCGCGGAAGCGCCGTGGCGCTTGTGGAAGCGCGCGACCTTGGCGGCACCTGTGTCAACCGCGGCTGCACGCCCACCAAGACACTGCGCAAGTCGGCGCGGGTTGCGCATCTGGCCCGGCGCGCCGGAGAGTTCGGTGTGCAAGTCGGCGCGGTCGAGGTCGACTTTGCCGCGGCAATGCAGCGGATGCAAGAGCGGGTGGAGGCGTCCCGCGGTGGCCTCGAAGAATGGCTTGGTGGCGTGGATGGCCTTCAGATCGTGCGGGAGCACGGCCGCCTCGCGGGCCGCGACGGAGATGCGTTCGTGGTGCGGGCGGGTGCGCGCACGCTGAAGGCGCCGCGCATCATGCTCAACACCGGCACCCGCGCGTTCGTGCCGCCGATCGATGGGTTGGCCGACGTTGACTTTCTCGATAACGACAGCCTGCTCGCGCTGCGCGAGCGACCACGTCATCTGCTCGTCATCGGCGGCAGCTACATCGGGCTGGAGATGGGCCAGATCTTCCGCCGCCTGGGCAGCGAAGTCACGATCGTCGAAGCCGGCCCACGGCTGACTTCGCGCGAGGACGAGGACGTGTCGGCCGCGATCACGCAGGTGTTGCAAGACGAGGGCATCGCGGTCCATACCGGGGAGTCGATCGAGCGGGTCGCAAACGCCGGCAACGGGGTTGAAGTTCGCCTGACCGATGGAACCGCCTTGCCTGGCAGCCACCTGCTCGTGGCGACCGGTCGCGTGCCCAACACCGACGAACTCGGACTGGAATCCATCGGTCTTGCCACGACAAAGCGCGGTTTCATCGATACCAACGGCCGCCTCGAATCGTCCGTGCCCGGCGTCTGGGCGTTGGGCGACATCAATGGGCGCGGTGCGTTCACCCACACCAGCTTTCACGACCAGGAAATCGTGGCTGCCAACCTCGACGGAGCCCATCGCAGCGCCGAGGGCCGACCAACCACTTACGCCATGTTCACGGACCCACCGCTCGGGCACGTTGGCTTGTACGAGGCCGACGCCCGCAGTCTCGTGCGGGACCATGGTCGCAACATTTCGCAGGCCGTGGTCGAAATGCGAGACGTGAGCCGCGCCAAGGAAGAAAGCGAAACCGCCGGCCTGTTCAAGCTGCTGGTCGACGAAGACAGCGGCTACTTTCTGGGCGCCACGATTCTCGGCTTCGGCGCCGACGAAGTGATCCAGGTCGTGAGCCAGCTCATGGCCGCCGGCGCCACCTGGCGGCAGGTGCGCGAGGCATTGCCGATCCATCCGACGGTGGCTGAGTTCCTGCCGACGGTGCTGGACCGGCGCAAGCCGCTCAAACCGCAGAACAACACCCCAGGCGGCGACTGACCCATCAGTAACAACGTTGCCACCGATGGAGAGTCGCGAGACGAAGTCTCCGAACTACTGCAAGCGAGACAGCACGTCAAGGCGCTGGCCGTTTTCACTGACCGCCGCAAGATCGAAATTCACAACATCCCTTGGGGCCGCGACTGGAGTGCCACGTGCGATCACTTCAGGACCCAAGCGGCCACGCACCGTTGACGTTTTCCACGGCAATGCAGTCGTGTTGCTGGAAGATGTCGTGCCCGGCGATGTCCTGCATAGAAGCGCCGAATCGATGCTTGACCGGGGCTGCCGACGTGGTTGCAGCCCTTGGCCGGGGTGGGGCGCGGGCCTATCGGCGCAATCGGTTCTTCGCCAGTCGCCCCGCCGTCAGGGCCTCATCATTTGGCCAGCGGTCCGCCGCCATGCCGTGTCGATAGACCGCAGCGCAAGCCGCGTCCCAGGCCGATCCGCGCGCCGCGAGCCCGGCGCCGATCATGCCCGCTAGCACGTCGCCGGTGCCGGCCGTGGCGAGCTTCGCGTTGCCGGTCGGATTGAAGGCGGGGCAGCGCCCTCGCGCCGCGATGACCGTGCCGGATCCTTTGAGCACGACCGTGCAGCAAAAACGATCGGCCAGCCGTTGCGCGGCCCCGAGCCGGTCC
This sequence comes from Burkholderiales bacterium, assembly GCA_039931475.1. Taxonomy (GTDB): domain Bacteria; phylum Pseudomonadota; class Gammaproteobacteria; order Burkholderiales; family Burkholderiaceae_C; genus JBBPYC01. The sequence continues at coordinate 2,607 of JBDTRV010000119.1, forward strand.
GCCTGAATCTGTTTCGCGTCGGTGCCCACAAGCCGTGCCGCTTCGAGCGGATGCGGCGTAAGGACGGTTGGCTGGCCGCGTTCGCCGCGCTCCAGCAACGCCTGCTGCAACGCCGGGTCGGCCGCGATCGCGTTCAGCGCATCGGCGTCGAGCACGAGTTGCTTCGACCTCAGCAGCACGTCGGGCAGTACCGTGGCGACCGTATCGCCACCGCCGCAGCCGCAGACAACGGTTGAAGATTCGAGGTCGATCGCATTGGGCGAGCGGAACATCAGCTCGGGCTGGGTTTGATCCAAGGTCATCGCGCCGCCATCCAGCGGTGCGACGAAGACCTTGCCTGCGCCGGAATTAAGCGCAGCCGAGCCGGCCAGCAGCACCGCGCCGCCCATGCCGCGCGCGCCGCCGATCACCGCCACGTCGCCAAACGTTCCCTTGTGGCTGGCGTGCGGACGCGCGACCGAAGCCGGCGTGCCGAGGAGTTCGGCCGTGGACGGCTCGGCGCCCGCGTTGCAATCCAGATCGTCGAACCAGACGCAACCGGCGGCATCGCGGCCGTGGGCGGTGAACAGGCCGGGCTTGAGCGTCAGCAGGCTGAGGGTGTGTTTTTTGGCATGAAAAATGCCACTATCACCCGTGAAATGGTCGGCTTCAGCTATTGAATCGAGAGCATAACCGCCCGTGTCGGCATCCAGACCGGACGGCAGGTCAACCGCAAGCACCGGCGCCGGGCCGCTGTTCATGCGGATCAACCAGTCGCGCATCTGGCCTTCGGGCGGGCGGGACGAGCCGATGCCCAGCAGCGCGTCGACGACGAGGTCGCCCGGCTCCACGGGCGGCGGCTCATCCTGCAGCGTCACGCCGGCCTGCCGCGCGCGTTGCAGCGCTGCCCGCGCATCGGCCGGCAAGCGGGCCTCGTCGCCGAGCCAGGTGACGACCGGGTGCTTGCCCCATTGCGCAAGGTGCATCGCAGCCTCGAAGCCGTCGCCGCCGTTGTTGCCGGGGCCGCACGCGATCCAGATCGTGCGCGAATGCGGCGCCAGCGCCAGCGCCAGCCGCGCGACCGCGAGGCCGGCGCGCTGCATCAGCGCGTGCGGCGCCAGTTGCGCCATCGCGGCTTGCTCGATGCGGCGGGTTGCTGCCACGCCGAACAGCGGCCATGGTTCGCAAAAGTCAACGCGGCAAAGCGACATCGTGTGCTCGTTTCTCAATCAACAAACCGCAGCCTTCGGCTCGCACCCTTTCAGCTCGCACCCTTCAGGAAAGCCGCCTGGATCACGGCCCGCTCGAACGCATCGAACTGCGTTTGAAGCTTTAAGGAAGGCGGCGTCGGAGGCGCAACTTGTGGAATGCATGGTTGCCCGACGCGCGGCGGCTCAGGCGCGCATCAGCAACTGCGTCTGCGTGACGACGGCGCACAGCTTGCCGTCCTCACGCCGGATCGTCGTGGGTCGACGTCGCCGATCTGCACGACCATGAGGCCGGGGAACAGCGGGCCGATGCGGCTCTGGATTTGGTCTTTGGTGAACATGGCAAACCTCGTCAGGCGTGGCGATCGATGCTGAAGGGGTCGCTGGCACGGCCGGTGCAGCCTCGCGCGGACGCCAGCGATCGAAATTTGCGAAAAAACGGCTCCAACGTTAGTCGAATCGTCGTTTGTAGCTATTAAAAGCATAGCGACCGCTCCGCCGCCAAACCAGCGGTAAGCACGGCGTCGTCGCGCATCGGCCCGTGCCACAGCATCAGGCCGACCGGCAGTTCGCCGGGCGCGTGGCACGGGATCGACAGCGCGCAGCCGTCGAGCATGTTCACTACGCTCGGGTTGCGCAGCAGCAGCGGGTTGATGCGTGCGAATTCGGCGTCGCGCGCCTTGTCCTGCGCCGCATCCTTGCCGCCCGCTGGTGCAAGCGAGGCAATCGGCGGCGCGACGATCGGCACCGTGGGCGACAGCACCGCGTCGTAACCGGCCAGCGCCGCTTCTACCCTCCTGATCCAGCCGCTGCGCGCAGCGAGCAGCTCGACGTATTCCCAGGCCAGCATGTTCGCGCCGCGGTCGATCCGGCCCGCGACTCGAGGATCGTACTGGCGGCGCTGTTCGGGGTCGGCCAGATGGGCGCGGTGCCAGGCGAAGCTTTCGGCGGCGGTGAAGCCGCCGGTGGCCTGGATCGAGCCGAGATCGGCGATTTCCGCAAGGGCGATTTCGTCGACCGTGGCGCCGGCCGCGCGCAGGCGCTGCAGCGCGCGCTCGAATGCTCGGGCAACGCCGGCGTCGAGTCCGTCGAGCATGGTCGTTCGCGCAACGGCGAATCGATACGCGGACAGCGGCGCGGCGGCCCGAACGACTTTGCGGCCCGAAAGGATCTCATGTGCAACGATCGCATCGCCGACCGATCGCGTCATGGCGCACGCGGTGTCGAGCGTGGTCGACAGCGGTAGCGCGCCAGTCGTCGGCACGAGCCGCTGCGTGTTCTTGAAGCCGACGATGCCGCACAGTGCCGCCGGAATGCGGATCGAGCCGCCAGTGTCCGAGCCAAGCCCGATGAACGCGGCGCCACTGGCGACCGACACTGCAGCGCCGGACGAGGAACCGCCCGGGATGCGCGCCGTGGCCGGGTCGCATGGGTTGGCGGGCGTGCCGAAATGTGGGTTGGTGCCGACGCCGGAGAACGCGAACTCGGTCATGTTGGTGCGGCCGAGGATCGCGCCGCCAGCCGCTTTGAGGCGTGCGACCGCCGGGCAGTCGGCCGTGGCGGGGGGCGCGTCGGCCAGCAGGGTCGAGCCGGCCGCGGTGGTCTGGCCGGCGATGTCGAACAGGTCCTTGATCGACACCGCGAGGCCGGCTAATGGCCGCTCGGCAACGCCAGCCTGCCCGGCGACCGCTCGTGCTTCGCCCCACGTCGTGCGCAAGAACGCGCGGTCGCAGGCTGGGCTTTGCGCGATTTCGATCGAACGCTCTATTTCGGCCGCGGCGCTGGTCTGGCCGGCGCGGATGCGTTCGCGCGCGGCGGTGAGGGTGTGTTTCATCGGAAAAAAGCAGCGCCGGGCTATAATCGTTCGGTTTTGCGAGATAAGTTTGCAAAAAGCGCCCAAGAACTGGCGTCTTGGCAGATTCGAGCAAAGCATACAGACCTTGCGCCCGCCACGGTTGCAAGGAAAAAAGCGAACCGGCCCCATTCAAGGTGCCCCGCCCTAACGGGATCAACGGGCCGGATTCAAGACCCAACCTTTGAAAGCACAGAAAAATCATGCCCGTCACCATGCGTGAAATGCTGGAAGCCGGTGTCCACTTCGGTCACCAAACGCGCTTCTGGAACCCCAAGATGGCCCCGTACCTGTTCGGCCATCGCAACAAGATTCACATCATCAACCTCGAGAAGTCGCTTCCCAAGTTCGAGGAAGCGGCCAAGTTCGTGCGCCAGTTGTCGGCCAACCGCGGCACGCTTTTAATGATCGGCACCAAGCGCCAGGCGCGTGACATCGTCAAGCAAGAAGCGCAAAGAGCCGGCGTGCCTTACGTCGATCAGCGCTGGCTCGGCGGTATGTTGACCAACTTCAAGACCGTGAAGATTTCGATCAAGCGGCTGAAGGAAATGCAGGCGCAACAGGAAGCCGGCCTCGAGAGCATGAGTAAGAAAGAGCAGCTCATGTTCTCGCGCGAGATGGCAAGACTTGAAAAAGACATCGGCGGCATCCAGAACATGGCAACGCTGCCGGACGCGATCTTCGTGATCGACGTGGGCTACCACAAGATCGCGGTGGCCGAGGCCAAGAAGCTGGGCATTCCGCTGATCGGCGTGGTCGACTCCAACCATTCGCCCGAAGGCATCGACTACGTGATTCCCGGCAACGACGACTCGGCCAAGGCGGTCGCTTTGTATGCGCAAGGCATCGCCGATGCGGTGCTCGACGGCCGGAACAATGCGGGTAATGACGTGGTGAAAGCGGTGCAGGCCGAGGGCGACGACGAGTTCGTCGAGGTGAACGAAGCCGCTTCCTGACGCGGCGATGCGCGGCGCGAATTGAAGCGTTTCTCGCCGCGCTTTCCACCGAAGAAAAATGGGGCAGCGTTGCCCCATTTTTTTGCAACTTTTGAATTGGCGGAAGCGATGCGTTCGGTCCGCCCCAATGAACGGAGAATTTTCGAAAAATGGCTGCAATCACCGCAAGCATGGTGGCTGAACTGCGCGGCAAGACCGACGCACCGATGATGGAGTGCAAGAAAGCGCTGACCGAAGCCGACGGCGACATGGCCAAGGCCGAGGAGCTGCTTCGGGTGAAGCTCGGCAGCAAGGCCGGCAAGGCGGCGGCGCGCATCACGGCGGAAGGCGTGGTCACCAGCTTCATCGACGGCAACACCGGCGCGCTGCTGGAAACCAACTGCGAGACCGATTTCGTGACCAAGAACGACAGTTTCCTCGCGCTGGCGGGTGCCGCGGCCGAGCTGATCGCGAAGAAGAATCCGGCCGACGTCGCTGCCCTGGGCGCGCTGCCTTACGAGCAGGACGGTTTCGGCCCGACCTTGGAAGAGGTGCGCAAGGGCCTGATCGGCAAGATCGGCGAGAACATGAGCTTTCGCCGCTTCA
>JBDTRV010000120.1:0-7168 GCA_039931475.1 Burkholderiales bacterium
CGATGGTCGGCTTCTATGCCAAGTTGTCGGTGCTGCAGGCGCTCATTTCATCGGGCTCCACTACTTACCTGGCGCTCGCGGTGTTCGCGGTCATCATGTCGCTGATCGGCGCGTTCTACTATCTGCGCGTGGTCAAGGTCATGTATTTCGATTCGCCGATCACCGCGACCAGCGTCGCGGCGCCGTTCGAAGTGCGCGCTTTGCTGACCGTCAACGGCGCGCTGGTGTTGCTGCTGGGCATCGTTCCCGGCGGGCTGATGACCCTGTGCGCGCAAGCGATCCTGAAAACGCTCGCGACCTGACCCGGCTTGTCTCAATCCGCATCCGTCTGGCTCGTAATTCTGGCCGCACTCCTTGCCGCCAACCTGCCGTTCATGAACGAACGCGTGCTGGCGATGTTTCCGCTCGCACGCCGCAAACCGCTGGGATTGCGGCTCGTCGAAATGGTGCTGCTGTACTTCGCGGTGGGCGCGGTGGCGCTGGCCCTCGAGCAGCGCGCGGGCCGAATTTTCCCCCAGGGCTGGGAGTTCTACGCGATCACCGGCACCTTGTTCGTCACCTTCGCGTTCCCCGGTTTCGTGTGGCGCTACCTGTTCAAGCACCGTGACTGAGCCAGCGCCCGCGGCCGACGACTCGCATCTGATCGAAAAACCGGTCAGCAGCACCGAACTGCTCAAGGGCCGGTTTCTGCACGCCTTCAGTGACGTGATCGAGTTGCCGGGCGGGGCAACGACCACGCGCGAGTACGTTGTGCATCCCGGCGCGGTGATGATCGTGCCGCTGCTGGACGACCGCCGCGTGGTGCTCGAGCGCCAGTTTCGCTATCCGATGCGGCGCGTGATGATCGAATTTCCCGCCGGCAAGCTCGACCCCGGAGAAGACATCCTTGCCTGCGCGCGGCGTGAGTTGCGTGAAGAGACAGGCTACAGCGCCACCGAATGGGCGCGCGCCGGCGTGCTGCACCCGGTAATCTCCTATTCGACCGAGTTCATCGAGATCTGGTTCGCGCGCGGCCTCACGCTTGGCGAGCGACGGCTCGATGACGGCGAGCATCTCGACGTTTTTTCCGCCACGCAAACAGAGCTTTTCGAGTGGTGCCGCGACGGGCGGGTGACCGACAGCAAAACCCTCGTGGCCGCGCTGTGGCTGCAAAACGTCGCGTCTGGCGCATGGACGCTCGACTGGCAACCGGTCGCGCCCAAGCGGGGCGACGGATAATCGCACCCATGAAAGTGCTCGACCTCGCCTGCGACAACCACCATTCGTTCGAAGGGTGGTTCGGGTCGGAAGACGATTTCCAATCGCAATTGGCGCGCGGCCTCGTCGAATGCCCGATGTGCGGCGCCACTGCGATCAGAAAGTTGCTCAGCGCGCCGCGGCTGAACATGGGGGCCACGTCGCAAGGATTGCAGGCAACGGAGATGTCTCAGGCGAGTGATCCAGCGTCGGAGTTCGGCTCGCCGCCGCCGCATCCAGCTTCGTCTGTTTCAGTCGATGCGGCCGCGCAGGCGGCATGGCTCAAAATGATGCGACGTGTGGTCGCCGCCACCGAAAACGTCGGCCCTCGCTTTGCCGAGGAAGCTCGCCGAATTCACTACGGCGAGGCCAAGGCGCGCAGCATTCGTGGTCAAGCCTCGCGGCGTGAAACCGAATCGCTTCTTGACGAAGGGATTTCGGTGCTGCCATTGATCCTGCCGCCGGCGCTTGAATCTTCCGAGCACTGAACCACTCGGCCAGACACCCAGACGATTCAACCTATAAGCCGCGGTTGGATAGCGCTGTCGCCCAAGCGGTGAACGTAATCCAAGGCAAGCAGCTCATGCTCCATGCGGCTGTCCTGACGGATCCGAGCGATCGACTGCGGTTTGAGGGTTAAGGCCAGTCCAAACCAGTCAGGGCGGCGACTTCGAGCAGCAATCGCCGATTCCGACTCTCGACCTGTTCAGCAAAAGCACGTACCGCGCGCTCGGCAACCTATGTGCAAAGGCCGGTTTGCTCCCAGCGAACGCGGCACAACATTCACGCCGCGAACTGCAGCGCCGCCAACCGCGCGTAGATGCCTTCGCCCGCCGCAAGCGTTTGATGGGTGCCTTGTTCCACGATTCGGCCGTGGTCCAGCACCACGATCCGATCCGCCTTTTGCACGGTGGCGAGCCGGTGCGCGATCACCAGCGTCGTGCGTCCCCGCATCGCCGATTCGAGCGCCGCCTGCACCATGCGCTCGCTTTCGACATCGAGCGCGCTGGTCGCCTCGTCGAGCAGCAGCAGGGGAGGATTCTTGAGAATCGCCCGCGCGATCGCGATGCGCTGGCGCTGGCCGCCCGAAAGCCGCACGCCACGCTCGCCCAGAAACGTGCCGTAGCCTTCCGGCAGATTGCGGATGAACCCGTCGGCGAACGCCGCTTGCGCCGCGGCTTCCACCTCGGAGTCGGTCGCGTCGGGCCGGCCATACCGGATGTTCTCCAACGCGCTGGTCGAGAACACCACAGCATCTTGCGGCACGATGCCGATGCGCGCACGCAACTCGTGCAGGTGCAGCGTACGGGTTTCGACGCCATCGAGCACTACTTTTCCCTGGGCCGGGTCGTAGGCTCGCAGCAGCAACTGGAACACGGTGCTCTTGCCGGCGCCGCTAGGGCCGACCAGCGCCACCGTTTCACCGGGACGCACCGAAAGCGTGAAGCCGCGCAATGCCGGTTGCAGCGGCCGTGACGGATAGTGAAATGTCACCGATTCAAATTTGATAGCGCTTCCGCTAACAGGGACGGGCGCAACCACCGGTTTCTCTGGTGAAACAATGCTATACGGGCTGTACAGCAACTCGATCAGCCGCTCGGTCGCGCCGGCCGCGCGCAGCACGTCGCCATACACCTCGCCCAGCACCGCGAGCGCGCCGGCCAGGATGATCACGTAAACCACGATCTGGCTCAGTTGCCCGGCCGACAGCGCGCCGGCCAGCACCGACAAGGTGCCGCGGTACAGACCCCAAAGCAGCGCGCCGCTGGTCGCGATCATGATGAAGGCGACCAGCGCCGAGCGGGCCCGCGTGCGGTACACCGCCGCCTCGAAGGCGCTTTGCGTCGAGCGCGCGAAGCGCTCGGTCTCGCGCTCCTCGGCGGTGTAGCTTTGCACCACCGGCACCGCGTTCAGCACCTCGGCGGCGATCGCGCTCGCATCCGCCACCCGGTCCTGGCTCGCGCGCGAGAGGCGATACACCCGCCGCCCGAACCATGTGCTGGGCAACACCACCACGGCGAGGACGGCCAGCACCAGCCCCATGATCGAAGGGTGCATCCAGACCAGCAGCGCCAGCGCTCCCGCGCCCATGACCGCATTGCGCAGCCCCATCGAGAGGGATGAGCCGATCACCGTCTGCACCAGCGTCGTATCGGACGTCAGCCGCGAGAGCACCTCGCCGGTCTGCGTGGTCTCGAAGAACTCCGGGCTTTGCCGCAGCACGTGCGCATAAACCGCGTTGCGCAGGTCGGCCGTCACTCGCTCGCCGATCCAGCTCACCATGTAAAAACGCGCGGCCGAGAACAAGCCCATCGCGACCGCCACCGCGAACAGCGCGAAGAAGTGATTGCGAAGCTCCGGCCCGTCGCCGTTGGCTGTGAGCGCCGACACGCCGCCGTCGATCAAGCCGCGCAGCGCGAGCGGCAGCGCCAGAGTCGCGATCGCGGCCAAAAGCATGAACAGCAATGCGAGCGTGATCCTCCCTTTGTAGGGCTTTATCAGCGGCAACAGGCCGGACAGGGAGCGTGGAGAGCCGGGCGCGGTACGCGGGTTGGTGCTGGACATGGCGACGAGTGTAAAACGCCGATCGGAAGATAGTTGCCTTGACAATCAATGCCTAGGCAAATAATATCGCCACCGCAATGAACGAAGACGACTTTCATTCGGCCGCTGGCGCGGGGGAGGGGGCACGGCCGCCGAGTTCGCCGTGTGCCGCGTTCTACCAAGCCGAGGGTTTCAAGCCGGAAGACAGCATTGGCCTTCCGATGCGGCAGATCCTGACCTCGATCGCGCAGGAGGTGCAGCGCGGCATGGGCGACGAGCATCCGACCTTTCCGCAGTGGGTGCCGTTGTACAAGCTTCACTTGGGCCATGCCAACACGGTGGCCGAACTGGCGCGCGGCTGCCAACTCGATGCGGGCGCGATGACCCGGCTCTTGGACCGGCTCGAAGCCAAGGGCCTTTGCCGCCGCGTTCGATCCGCGTCGGACCGCAGAGTCGTGCACATAGAGCTGACCGACGACGGCCGCAGCGCCGCGCAGCAGATCCCGGCGATCCTGAGCCGCGTGCAAAACGAGCATCTCGCGGGCTTTTCGGTGCAGGAATGGCGCATGCTGCAGGACTTTCTGCGCCGCATTCTGGACAACGTGCTGGCGATCCAGGCCAGGAGCCAAGGCAACTGACTCGATCCCAAGCTGCTGCAACCCGTCCGCCCGAGGCGCGATGAACGGCGGAGAAGCGGCGAACTTTGTAATCGCTACAAGAACAGTAGCTGAAAACGTCCACTGGACGAGCGGTAATGGCCAAAAGCGTCCTGAAAAAATAACGCCCCGGTTCGCCAGCACAATGCCGGCGCCCATTGCGCCGACTCCCATACCTTTGAACTGACGCCAGCCAATGAACGCACCGCAAAATCCAACCGCGCCGGGTAGCACCGCCGGCGATCCGCAGCCGGCCCGCAAGTCCAACCCGAAGCGGCGCACCGGCCTGCTGCTGTTGGCGGGCGTCGTGCTCGTCGGGGCGATTGGCTTCGGCGCCTACGACTTTTTCGTCGCGAGCCATTACGAAGGCACCGACAACGCCTACGTGCAGGGCAACGTGGTGCAACTGACGCCTCAGGTCGGCGGCACGGTGATCGCGATTCATGCCGAGGACACCGACTTCGTCAAGGCCGGGCAGCCGCTGGTGCAACTCGATCCGGCCGACGCGAAGGTCGCGCTGGCGCAGTTTGAAGCCGCGCTTGCGCAGGCGGTGCGGCAGGTGCGAACGCTTTACGCGAACAACGGCGCGCTGTCCGCCCAGGTCACGTTGCGGCAGGCCGACGTTGCACGCGCACAGTCGGAGCTGGGGCGCGCAAACGACGATCTCAAACGTCGGCAGTCGCTTGCCAAAAGCGGCGCTGTCTCCGGCGAAGAATTGCAGCACTCGCGCGCGCAGGTGCAAAGCGCGGCCAGCGCGGTCGCCGCCGCGCAAGCCGGCGTGGCTGCGGCGCGCGAGCAACTGTTGAGCAACCGCGCGATGACTGAAGGCACGAGCGTCGAGCGGCACCCCTTGGTGCAGGCTGCTGCCGCCAAGGTGCGCGAAGCCTGGCTTGCGCTGAAGCGCGTGACCTTGCCCGCGCCGGTTGACGGTTACGTCGCGCGGCGCACGGTGCAGCTCGGCCAGCGCGTTGCACCCGGTGCGCCGCTGATGGCGCTGATTCCGCTCGGGCAGGTCTGGGTCGAGGCGAACCTCAAGGAAGGGCAGTTGCGCAACGTGCGGATCGGGCAGCCAGCGAAGGTGACCGCCGACGTCTACGGCGGCAAGGTCGAGTATCGCGGCACGGTGGCCGGCCTTGGCGCCGGAACCGGTTCCGCGTTCGCCTTGCTGCCCGCGCAGAACGCGACCGGCAACTGGATCAAGGTGGTGCAGCGGGTGCCAGTGCGGATCGAGCTGGATCAAAAGCAACTGGACGAACATCCGCTGCGCATCGGCCTGTCGATGAACGCGACCATCGACGTGCACGATCAAAGCGGCAACATGCTGGCCGCCGGCTCGGCCGGGCCGGCCAGCCAGACGCAGGTCTACAACGAGCAGGACGACGGCGCCGAGCGCGCGATCCAGCGCGTGATCGCGGCCAATGGTGGCGCATCGCCCGCATCCGCCAGCCTGCCGGCGCCAGCGGCCATCGGGACCCATCCGCTGGCGCGCGACCAGAAGGCGCATTGAATGGACCGGCCGCGGTCGACCGCCTGCAACCTTAAGGACAGCCGCATGCGCCTTCCGTTTCTTTGGCTTCAAGCAGGCGGTTGAATGGACGCCGCGCCCGCCCGCTCCGCGCCGAACACGGCAACGCCACCGACACCGCCGCCTGCGCCGTCACCGGGCAGCGCGCTGCCACCGCTCGAAGGCACAGCACGCATCGCCGGCACGATTGCGCTGTCGGCCGCGACCTTCATGAACGTGCTGGACACGTCGATCGCCAACGTCTCGCTGCCCGCGATCGCGGGCGACCTGGGTGTGAGCGCGAACCAGGGCACCTGGGTCATCACGAGCTTCGCGGTGGCCAACGCGATCGCGGTGCCGCTCACGGGTTGGTTGTCGCAACGGTTCGGGCAGGTGCGTTTGTTCTGCGCGAGCATCGTGCTGTTCGTGATCGCCTCCGCGCTGTGCGGCATGGCGCCCAACATGGCCACGTTGATCGTGTTGCGCACTGTGCAGGGCTTCGTCGCGGGGCCGATGATTCCGCTGTCGCAGTCGCTGCTGCTGTCCAGCTATCCGAAGGCACTGGCCGGCACGGCGATGGCGGCTTGGAGCATGACGACGCTGATCGCGCCGGTGGCCGGGCCGTTGCTCGGCGGCTGGCTGACCGACAACCTTTCGTGGCCGTGGATTTTCTATATCAACGTGCCGGTCGGCGTGATCGCGGCGCTGGCGGTCTGGGCGCTGTATCGCGAGCGCGAAAGCACCACACGAAAACTCCCGATCGACGCGGTCGGGCTGGCGCTGCTGGTGGTCTGGATCGGCGCGTTCCAGATCATGCTGGATCTGGGCAAGGAGCACGACTGGTTCCATTCGGGGCTGATCGTCACGCTCGCGATCGTGGCCGCGGTGGGCTTGGCGGCGTTCCTGATCTGGGAGCTGACCGAGGAACATCCGGTGGTCGACTTGAGTCTGTTCGCGCGGCGTAACTTCTGGACCGGCACGCTCGCGACCGCTGTCGGCTATGGGCTGTTCTTCGGCACGCTGGTGCTGCTGCCTCTGTGGCTGCAGCAGTTCATGGGCTACACCGCGACCCAGGCCGGCGAGGTGCTGGCGCCGGTCGGATTGTTCGCGCTGATCTTGTCGCCGATTGTCGGGCGCACGATGCACAAGGTCGACCCGCGCTACTACGTCACCATCTCGTTCGTGGTGTTCGCGCTCGTGATGTGGATGCGCTCGCGCTACAACACGC
>JBDTRV010000121.1:0-7163 GCA_039931475.1 Burkholderiales bacterium
CGGTGGTGTCGCTGACCATGATGAACTTGTCGCCGATGATCACGCCCGAGTTCGGGTCGCCCTCGGCGGTGTAGGCCCAGCAATGTTTGCTGAGTTGCTCGAAGGTGATCTTCTTTTCTTCGAGATCGGCTTGGCTGGCGAAGGCTTTGGACATGTGGTTCTCCTGCTGAAGTGACAAGTAACGAGTATGGGCCACGAGCGCGCCACCGGCTGCGCTGATGGGGAAGCTACCAGCGGCGCCAATGGGGCGCTATGGGGAGTGCGTTCGGTCGCGCAGCCACTGCGTGGCCTGCCGGGCAATGTCGTCGACCGGATGCGTGCCATCGACGACCAGCACGCCCGGCTCGTCGGCCGGGTCTTGCAGTGCCTCGAACTGGCTTGCCACCAGGCTCGGCGGATAGAAATGGTCGGGCCTGGAGGACACGCGGCGCTGCGACTCCTCAGGCGTGATCGACAAATGAACGAACGCCAGGCCCGGCACCGGGCAGCGCAGCACGTCGCGGTATTTTTTCTTGAGTGCCGAGCAGGCGAGCACGGCGCCTTTCGGGTGGTTTTGCAGTTGCTGGCCCAGAATTTGCAGCCAGCCTGCGCGGTCCGCGTCATCTAGCGGTTCGCCACGCGCCATTTTTTCAACGTTGCTTTGCGGATGAAAGGCGTCGCCTTCGATCATCGGCAGGTCGAGCAACCGCGCAATGCGCTGGCCAACCACCGACTTGCCGCAACCGGCCACGCCCATCAGCACGACGTGAATGGATTCGTTCATCCGCCTGATGGTAGCGCGCAGCGGCCGGGGGCGCCCCACCTACTGGGCCGATCCCGTTAGCGCCTGCCGCCGAAGCTCACCTCGGCACAGCCGCCGCTCGAGCAGGCCATGTCCCCACGGCCTGCACGGGTCACGTGCGAATGGGACGCTTCATCGCGCTGTGGGGACGCGAACGCGATTCGCCGGGTTCGCGAAGGCGCTCGCGGCAAAGCGGCGCAGCGTGGCCAGCACCTGCTGCGACACCGCGCGCCAGGGCAGTGTGAGGGCTGGCTCGAGGTCGAAGCACGCGACCGGCTCGGGCCCGATCGCTTCCAGCACCGCCGACTCGCCGGCCAGCAGGTCGAAGCACTCGCCGGCCGAGACGAAATGATCGCCGTTGCGCGGCGCAGGCCCGCTCGGCGGCGCCTCGAACGTGATCCACAGACGCCCCTCGGAAAGGCGCAACCGCGTGTCCTCGCGCGGCTTAAAGGTGATGGCGCGGCGAAGGGCCAACGGAATGTTGGAGCGCGAGTTGTTCACCGCGGGGGCTTCGAATGGCGCTGGCCCGGTGTTCGTCGGGCATCCCGGTTTGTTCATCAATTCCGACGCCGCGAGACGGTTCGTGCCAAAGCTGGGCGTGTGGGACATGGTCAACTCCTGAAAGGTGCCACCGACAGGGGGAAGCACGATCTCATCATGATGGCGCGCGGCTTGGCGATCCAATGAAATCGGGTTACGCTATTCAGACGTAAATCGCATCAATTGAGAAACATGGCTACACTCACCACCCCAGCGCCGCGCTCGGCATCGCTATTGCGCTCGCGTCCGATCGGCGTCGGCCAGTTGCGCGCCTTTGCGGCGGTGGCGCGGCATCTGAATTTCCGCGCGGCGGCCGATGAGATGGCGCTCACCCAATCGGCCGTCAGCCGGCAGATCCAGGCGCTCGAAGAGGAAGTGGGCGTGGCGCTGTTTCGCCGCCACACCCGCGCGGTCGAGCTGACTGGCGCCGGCGCGCAATTGCTGCGCGCGGCGGTGCCTTCGCTCGAGCGGATCGACGGCGCGGTGCGGCAGATCCGGCACAGCGCGGGGCGCAAGAGCGTTGCAATCACCACCTGGGCGTCGCTCGCGTCAATGTGGCTGATTCCGCGCCTCGAAGCGTTTCAGCACACGCATCCAGACATCGACATCCGCATCGACGCGAGCGACGCAATGGTTGATCTGGAAACCGCCGACATCGACCTCGCTTTGCGCGCCGGCTCCCCGGGCAAGATGCCGCGCGGCAGCCTGCGGTTGTTCGGCGAACAGTTGGCGCCGGTGGCTTCGCCTTGGTTGCTCAAGAGCGGCCCGCGCCTTGAAACGCCGGCCGATCTGGCCGCCCACACCTTGATCGAGGCGAGCGACCAGTTCACCAGTCACAACCCGGAGTGGAGCTGGCAGCGCTGGCTCGAGCTGCACCATCCGGCCCCGTTCGAGCCGCGCCGCTGGCTGCACTTCAACTACGCGCACCAGATCGTTCAGGCCGCGCTCACCGGTCAGGGCGTGGCGCTGGCGCGGATGGCGCTGGTGACCGATAGTCTTGCCAGCGGCGAGCTGGTCGAAGTGCTGCCCGGATCGCGCGTGGACACGCCTTACGCATGCTGGCTGCTGCTGCCCGACCACAGCAAGGAGCGGCCCGAGGTGATCGCGTTTCGCGACTGGCTGCGCGAACAGGCGCGCATCACGCGGGAGACGATCGGGGATGTGCCGGATCCGGATTTGCGGGATGATCTGGATTGAACGTTCGCTACTACTTTCATAGCGAAGTAAAACAGCTGGGCAAGCGCATCAGCCGGGTTTTGCCCAGAATGACGTGCTGTACATGGAGCCTCCGCACCAGAACCGCACGCGAAAGCGTGTGCCTGCGCCGAGCGCCGACCCGATCGAATTGGCCATGATCATCACGGCTTCGGCGCACAACATCCTCAACCTGCCATGGAATCCACAGCGGTAGCGCTCGCCACCTTTTTCGCGACCATCGGTCCACTCGACGTGGCGGCCGTGTTTGCCGCTCTGACCGCAACCGCAACGGCTGCACACAAGCGGTCGATGGCGATTCGCGGCGTCCTGATCGGCGGTGCAATTTTGTTCACTTTCGCGCTGGCCGGCGAAATCTTGCTGGCCAGCTTCGGCATTTCGCTGGCGGCGCTGCGCACGGCCGGGGGCGTGTTGCTGCTGTTGATCGGCATCGACATGGTCAATGCGCGGTCGACGGGTGGCACCTCGGCCACTGGCGAAGAGCGGCAGGAAGCTGTTTCAAGGGCTGACATCTCCGTCGTGCCGCTCGCGACGCCGCTGATCGCAGGGCCGGGTGCCATGGGCGCCGCCATCCTGCTGATGACGAATGCAAGCGGTGATTTGGCCAAGCAAGCAGCGGTACTCGGATCGCTGTCCGCGATCCTGCTGCTGACCTTCGTGCTGCTGATGCTCGCGGCCAGGATTCAGGCGCTCCTCGGGGTGACCGGGATGCACGTCATCGGGCGGGTGTTCGGCGTCCTGCTTTGCGCGCTGGCCGTTCAGTTCATTTTCGACGGCATCAAACAAAGCGGGCTTGTCGGCTCCTAGAGATATGCCTTGAGCGGCACCGCAGCATCGCCAGCCGCCGCCGGATCCGGGCTCTTGCCCGCCTCCAGCAGCTTGCGCGCCGCCATGTGATCGAGCGGCGCGTTCACGCTTTCGACGCAGCGGAGCTGATCGCCCAGGTAATGCAGGATCGAAAAATTCGTTGGCGCGGCGCCGGGCCTGCGCAGCCGGAGCGCGCGCTCGTCATGCGGCATCAGCCCGGCCATCTGCAGCCGCAAGCCTCCCTGCTCGGACCAGAACCATGGCAGCGCGCGGTACGGTTCCTCGCGCCCGAGCAGCGTTGCGAGCGCGGTCCGGGCCTGGTCGTTTGCGTTCTGCACCGATTCGAGCCGCATGCGGTGGCCAGTTGCGTGTTGCGGAAAACTCGTGCAGTCGCCGATCGCAAGGATCGCCGGGTCGGCGGTGCGCATGAAGGCGTCGACCACGATGCCGTTCGCGCAAGGCAGCCCGGCTTCGTGCGCCAGCGCCTCCTCGGGCATCCCGCCAATGCCAAGCACCACCAGCTCGACCGGCTCGCGCTGGCCATCGACAATCACCGCGTCAAGCGAGCCGGCATGCACCTCGAAGTGACCGACCGACACGCCGAGCCGCACATCGATGCCCGATGCGCGGTGCGTTTGCACCACATGCTCGGACAGCTCGGGCGAGACCGAGCGCGCGAGCAGGCGCGGCGCCGATTCGAGCACCGTCACGGTTTTGCCCAGCACCTTCGCGGTGGCCGCGATCTCCAGGCCAATGAAGCCGCCGCCGATCACCGTCGCCGCGCTGGCCGCCTCGATCTGCGCGCGCAGGCGCACCGCGTCGGCCGCGCTGCGCAGGCTGGCGACGTTGTGCAGGATTTCTGGCAATGAAGGCAAACGCCGCGCGCGCGCGCCGGTCGCGATGACGAGTTTTGCGTAGGAGACGGTGGCGCCGGAGCGCAAGTGCACGCGCCGAAACGTTCGGTCGATCGACACCGCCGGATCGCCCAGGTGAACGCCGATACTGTTTTGCGCGAACCAGTCCGCACCGCGGTGCATCTGAAGTGCATCCTGCGGGTTCTTGAGGAACGCCTTGGACAGCGGCGGGCGCTGATAGGGAAGCTCCGCTTCTTCGCAGATCAACTGCACGCCTGCGCCGATGCCGGCGTCGACCAGGCCCGCGCAAAGCTGCGCGGCCGCGTGGCCGCCGCCGATGATCACGATCGGGTCTTCGCCGGTGGACTCAGGCATCGCTTTCTCCTTGTGCGCGGGCTTTTCTGGAAAGCTCGGGGTCAGGTTCGGCGCCATACGGTGGCGCTGCTTGCATCAAATCTACTGCTGCCGCTCGGGTATGCGCAGGATAAGCCCGTCGAGCGCGGCCGTCACCTTGAGCTGGCACGAAAGGCGGCTGTTCGGCTGGCGCTCGGCGGCAGTGCATTCGAGCATTTCGAGTTCGTTGGCGAGCGGCTTGGGTAGCTTGCCTGCCCAGGCCGGATCGACGTAGACGTGGCAGGTCGCGCACATCGCGTTGCCACCGCATTCGGCCACGATGCCTTTGACGCCGGCGTCGGTGGCCGCATGCATGACGACCGTGCCTTCCTTGACGGCGAGCGTCTTCTCGGTGCCGTCCGGCTCGATCAGGGTGATGTTCGGCATATTGCTGCTTTCTCCGTCTTCATACGCGATCGAGTTCGGGGGCCGGGGTGCGACCGACTCCTAGAAACTATCTTTTCGATAGCTACTCATCCTTAGCTGGCGTGCGGTGGTGGCCAATCTTCCTCACAAAATTCCAGCTCAAACCGGCCACACCACGCCGTTGTCGTTCAGGATCGCGTCGAGCGGCAGGTCGTGCGGCTCGGGATCGAACTCGTCGAGAAAGCCATCGGTGTAGCCGAGGCCGACGGTAAATGGGCGCGGTTGCAAGGTGGCCAGTGTGCGGTCGTAGAAGCCGCCGCCGTAGCCGAGCCTGTGGCCACCGGGGCCGTAGCCGACGCAGGGCACGAAAAGCAAGGTCGGCACGATGACTTCCGTGTCCTTGGGCTTGGGGATGTTGTAGGCGTCGTCTTCCATTGGGCAGCCCGGCCACCAGGCCCAGAACGTGAGCGTCTTGTGCGCCTTGTCAACCACCGGCAGGCCGATGCGGCGCGGTTGCGCTTCTTCCAGCAGTTCGCCGTCTTCCTTCCAGCGGTGCAGCGCGGGCAACGGGTCGAACTCGCCGTGGATCGGCCAGTAGGCGCCGATCACGGTGTCTGGCCGGTCGAACAGCCAGATGCGCAGCACCTGTTGCAGCGCGTCATTGCGCTGCTCTCGATCGGCCATGTTCAGCCGCCGCTCGACCAGCGCCTTGCGCAAGGCTTTCTTGTGCTCTGACTTGTCCATAATCTCCCGCATGCTGTTTCGAACGATTTTGACATCCCTCTTCATCGCACTGAGCCTGCCGGCGCAGGCGCAGAACCAACCGGGCGACGACCTCATCCTCGCGATGCAAAGCGCTTTCAAGCGCGGCGACAAGGGCGCGCTGGCGCAATTGCTGCCGGCCACCCGGGGGCACATTTTGGAGCCTTGGGCGGCCTACTGGGAGCTTAAAAGCCGGCTCGAGGAAGCGCAGCCGCCCGAGGTCGATGCGTTCTTGAAACGCTGGGCCGGCACCTATCAGGAAGATCGCCTGCGCAACGACTGGCTGCTGCTCCTTGGCAAGCGGCGCGACTGGGAGCGCTTTTCCGACTACTACCCGAAGTTCCGGATGAAGGACGACCGCGAGGTGCGCTGCTATGCGCTCTTGATCGAGCACGTCGCGCGCGGCCCGGCCGAGTCGCCGAAGCTGGTGGAGGAGGTGCGTGACAACTGGTGGGAGCTGCGCAATGCGGACGACGGCTGCACCGAGGCCGCCCGGCGCCTGGTTGGCGAAAAAGTCGGCCCGCGCGGCATGAAGGAGGAAGACGTCTGGCGCAAGGCGCGGCTTGCGATGGAGGCCAATCGCTACCGCGCCGCGCGCAACGCGGTGGAACTGGTGTCGCCCGAATCGCTCGACGAGATGGCGCAGATCAATGCGAGCCCGACCAAATTCCTGCTTTCGCGCGCGACCGCGATCAGCAAGGTGCGCAAGGAGCTGGTCGTGCTGGGCTTGATAAAGCTGGCCCAAAGCGACCCGGACAACGCGGCCACGCTGCTCGAAAACAAATGGGGGCCGCACCTGTCGCGGGAGGAGCGCGACTGGACCTGGGGCGTGATCGCCAAGCAGTTCGCGACCAAGCTGCGCACGGACGCGATCGACACATTCGGTAAGGTCACGAAGGACGAGGATCTGAACGACGACCTGCTCGGCTGGAAGGTGCGCGCCGCCCTGCGTGCCGGCGCCGAGCCGAAGTGGGACGCGGTGCTGTCGGCCACCCGCGCGATGACCGACACAGGCAAGAACGACCCGGCATGGGTCTATTGGCGCGCCCGGGCCCTGAACGCGCGGGCGGCGAAGATTCACGTTGAAACGCCGACGTCTCGCGCGCAAAAAGAGGAAGCTGCCGCGCTGTTGCGATCGATCGCGTCGGTGCGCGGTTTTTACGAGCAGTTGGCGCTCGAAGAGCTGGGCACGCCGATCACCGTGCCAGCCCGGCCCACGCCGCCAACAGCGCCGGAGCTTCAGACCGCACGCGAAAACCCGTTTTTGGTGCGCGCACTGTACGCGATCGACATCGGCCTGCGCAGCGAAGGCGTGCGCGAATGGAACTACGGCACCAACTTCGTCAACAGTCAAGGGCAGCTCGGCGGCATGAGCGAGCGCGAGCTGCTCGCCGCCGCGCAGTTCGCGTGCGAGCGGCAAATCTACGACCGCTGCATCAACACCA
>JBDTRV010000122.1:0-7159 GCA_039931475.1 Burkholderiales bacterium
CACCAATGTCGGCATCGGCAAGGACCACACCCTGTTCGCGCTGGTCGACGGCGCGGTGGCTTTCTCGGTTAGGGGCGCCATGAGCAAGAGCACGGTGAGCGTGAGGCCGGCGGCCTGACCTGCATCGACGCGCCTGTGGCGTGAACACCGAGGCCCCGTTGCGACGGGGCCTCGTCGTTTCAGCCCAACTTTTCTCACCTAGCCGACTTGTAGACTGGACCCATCATGAAGTTCGTGGACGAAGTGCGGATCGACGTTGTCGCTGGCGACGGCGGCAACGGTTGCGTCTCGTTCCGGCACGAGAAGTACAAGGAGTTCGGCGGGCCGAACGGGGGCGACGGGGGGCGCGGCGGGCACGTGTTCGCGCTCGCCGATCCGAATCTCAACACCCTGGTGGACTTTCGTTTTTCACGCCGACACGAGGCCAAGCGCGGCCAGCACGGCATGGGCTCGGACATGTTCGGCGCGGCGGCGGACGACATCACGCTGAAGATGCCGGTGGGCACCATCGTTTCCGACGCCGAAACCGGCGCGGTGCTGCTCGAGTTGATGACACCGGGCGAACTCGTCACCTTGGCCAAGGGCGGCGACGGCGGCTTCGGCAACATGCGCTTCAAGAGCTCGATCAACCGAGCGCCGCGGCAAAAGACACCCGGCTGGGCCGGCGAGAAGAAGAGTTTGAAGCTGGAGCTGAAGGTGCTGGCGGACGTGGGCCTGCTCGGCATGCCCAACGCCGGCAAATCGACCTTCATCACTGCCATCTCCAACGCGCGGCCCAAGGTGGCCGACTATCCGTTCACCACCCTGCATCCGCATCTCGGCGTGGTGCGGGTCGCGCCCGAGCAGAGCTTCGTCGTCGCCGACATTCCTGGCCTGATCGAAGGCGCGTCGGAAGGCGCCGGCCTTGGGCACCTGTTCCTCAGGCATTTGCAGCGCACCCGGCTGTTGCTGCACATCGTCGATCTTGCGCCGTTCGATGAAGGCGTCGACCCGGTGAAGCAGGCGCGTGCGATCGTGGCCGAGCTCAAAAAATACGACGAGGCGCTTTTTCGCAAGCCACGCTGGCTCGTGCTGAACAAGATCGACATGATCCCGCCGGCCGAGCGTGAAGCGCAGGTGGCGGAGTTCGTGCGGCGCTTGCGTTGGCATGGCCCGGTATTTCAAATCTCCGCTCTGACGCACGAAGGATGCGAGCCGCTGGTGCGCGCGATCTATGAGCACGTCAAGAGCGAGCAGCGGGCCGCCATGCCCGATGACGAGCCCGATCCGCGTTTTGCGGACGAGGGCCGGTTGATCGCGCCACATGCTGAAGTCAATCAAAAACAATAGCAAAAAATGACGGATGGACAAGCGGCAGAGGCGGTTTTTCCTCATATTTCCGGTGTTGGCGCACTGCGCAATGCGCGCCGGATCGTCGTCAAGGTTGGCTCCAGCCTGGTGACTGACGAAGGACGCGGCTTGCACGAAGGCGCGATCGGCGAGTGGTGCCGCCAGATCGCCAAGCTGGTGCGGGGCGGCGACGAGGGCGCCGGTGCGCCGCGCGAACTCATCATGGTCTCCAGCGGCGCGATCGCCGAGGGCATGAAGCGGCTGAACTGGACCAGCCGCCCGCGCGAAGTACATGAGCTGCAGGCGGCCGCCGCGGTCGGACAGATGGGGCTGGTGCAGGTGTATGAATCGAAGCTGCGCGAAAACGGCTTGCGCAGTGCGCAGGTGCTGCTGACGCACGCCGACCTGGCCGACCGCGAGCGCTACCTGAATGCCCGTTCGACCCTGCTGACCCTGCTGCGCCTTGCCGTGGTGCCGGTCATCAACGAGAACGACACGGTCGTCAACGACGAAATCAAGTTCGGCGACAACGACACGTTGGGCGCGCTAGTGGCGAATCTCGTCGACGCCGATGCGTTGGTGATCCTGACCGATCAAAAAGGTCTGTACAGCGCCGATCCGAGACATGACCCGGCGGCGCAATTCGTGCACGAGGCACGCGCCGGCGATCCTGCGCTCGAAGCGATGGCCGGCGGCGCCGGATCGAGCATCGGTCGCGGCGGCATGATCACCAAGATTCTCGCGGCCAAGCGGGCGGCGCGCTCCGGCGCCTCCACAGTCATCGCGTGGGGCCGCGAGGAAGACGCGCTGCTGCGCCTCGCGCGCGGAGAAGCGATCGGCACCTTGCTGGTCGCGCCCACGCAGAAGATGCAAGCGCGCAAGCAATGGATCGCGAACCACCTGCAGCTTCGCGGCTCAGTCACCGTCGACCCGGGCGCCGCCGCCAAGGTGCGGGATGAGCGCAAGAGTCTGCTGCCGATCGGGATGATCGGCGTAGCTGGTGACTTCTCGCGCGGTGAGGTGATCGCGATCCGCGATCCGGCCGGCATCGAGATCGGCCGCGGACTGGCCAACTATTCGAGCGCCGAGGCCAGGCTGCTTTGCCGAAAATCGTCAGCCGAATTCACGAACGTGCTGGGCTATGCGGCCGAGCCTGAAATGGTCAACCGCGACAATCTTGTGCTGACCCGCTGACCCTGCAACCAGCGTCTTTTAGCGTCGGCTATATCGGCCCCCGCCGCCAGTGCTTGGTTCCACGCAGGGTGCGCAGCATCACGTCGAGCGGTCCGTTCGGCGCCCGGCCAACGCAAACGCCAGCCTGCGCCACAGCCAGCGGGTGCCGTGAGGGCATGCTGCCGAACAGTGACTCCCAGTCGGAGTCCTTTACTTGCGTCCAGCCACCCTCCGGGTTGTGGCGCGCGTAGAGCCGGTACTCGCCCCTGCTGCAGCGGATGCCCTCGAACAGCGCGTTGGTAGCGCCGGACGCGCTCGATGCCACCACTACATAGCGGACGACGCCGTCGTTGCCGATCGAAATGGTTCCCGGATCGATCCCGAACGAAAGTGCGGAACCGCGTGGAGCATCGAGCGGAATGAGCCGCCCGACATCGAAGTCGGGCGCATCCGGAACGCCAGCTTCTTTCCAGTCGACCTCGGAGTCGACGAATTGCGCCGCGGGCGGTGAGCCGCAACCGGACAGCACCGAAGCCAAGGCCAAGGCCAAGGCGGCGACCACGCCGCAGCTAACGCGAAACATTGGTCCGCCGGGTGCCACCGCCATGCACGTAGGGCTGAGCCTGCCTTGGCGGCAAGCTCGGCGAGGGCGAGGGCGTGGGTGTGGCGGTTTTGATGGGCGTCTTGAGGGCGGCGCCGACGCTGTTTGCCACGGCCCGGCCCGCAGCCGTTGCGACCGAAGTCGCCGCCTGGGAGATTGACGCGGCGACGGCCATTGAATCGGCCACTGACTGAACCATCGCGCGGCCAGCTTCGCGCGCCATCGCGAGTTGCGGATCGGGATCGAAACTGCCGCCGGGCGGCATTTCAAAGGTCGACGTGGCGTACGCGGGCAGTGACTCGTTGTCGCGTGCTCGCATCCCGGCGCGAAGATAGCGACCGCGATGATCCGCACGCGGCAGGAAACGCACCAGCTCCGTCAACGCCATCTCGTAGACGCCGCGCTTGAACTCCACCACCACATCGAGCGGCACCCAGTAGTCGTTCCAGCGCCAAGCGTCGAATTCCGGATGGCTGGTGGCGCGCAGGTTCAGGTTCCAGTCGTGGCCGGTCAGCTGGAGCAGATACCAGATCTGCTTCTGTCCCTTGTAGTGCCCACGCGCGTCGCGGCGGATGAAACGATCCGGCACCTCATAGCGCAACCAGTCGCGAGTACGGCCCACGATGCGCACATGCTCGCGCAGCAGGCCAACCTCTTCGTGCAGCTCGCGGAACATCGCCTGCTCCGGCGTTTCGCCTCGATCGATTCCGCCTTGAGGAAACTGCCAACTGTGGGTGCGGATGCGCTTGCCCCAGAAAACCTGGTTCCTCTGGTTGAGCAGGACGATGCCGACGTTGGGCCTGAAGCCCTCCCGGTCAAGCATAATCGAATCCCAAAATTTATAAACTGTTTCCATTATGCACAGCGCCGCTTCTCCAGCAAGCGGTCGGGCCTTGCGATTGCTTCGGACGTTCCCTTGGGCTCGCGCCGGACAATTCTTGCGTTTCAGGCGTTCTGGAGCTGTCCTTCGACTGGTCTGCACGTCATGAGAGCCTCCCGCTTTTTCGTTTCCACGCTCAAGGAAGCGCCTGCCGACGCGGAGGTGGCAAGCCACCGCCTGATGCTGCGCGCCGGCCTGATCAAGAAGCTTGGCGCCGGCATCTACACTTACATGCCGATGGGGTTGCGCGTGATCCGCAAGGTCGAAGCGATCGTGCGCGAGGAGATGGACCGAGCCGGTGCGGTCGAACTCGTCATGCCGGTGGTGCAGCCGGCCGAACTCTGGCAGGAAACCGCGCGCTTCGCGACGATGGGTCCCGAGTTGCTGCGGATCAAAGACCGGCACGACCGGGACTTCGTGGTGCAGCCGACCAGCGAAGAGGTGGTGACCGACATCGCGCGCCAGGAATTGCGCAGCTACAAGCAGTTGCCGCGCAACTTCTACCAGATCCAGACCAAGTTCCGCGACGAACGGCGTCCGCGCTTCGGCCTGATGCGCGGCCGCGAATTCATCATGAAGGACGCTTACAGTTTTGACCGCGATCAGGCAGCGGCGAAGGCAAGCTACGAGGTCATGGCGCAGGCCTACCGCCGCATCTTCGACCGCTTCGGCCTGCGCTATCGGGCGGTCGCGGCCGACAGCGGCGCGATCGGCGGCGACCTGAGCGAGGAGTTCCAGGTGATCGCGGCCACCGGCGAGGATGCGATCGTCTACTGCGAAGCCAGTGGCTACGCGGCCAACATGGAGAAAGCCGAAGCACTGGCGCCGACCGCCCCGCGTCCCGCGCCCGGCAAAGATCTGACGAAAACCCCGACGCCTGGCAAGGCCACCTGCGCCGACGTGGCGGATTTGCTCGGAGTGCCGCTTGCAACCACAGTGAAATCACTGGTGCTGGCAACTGAAGAGGCGGGCGATGGCGGGCAGGCCGCGCCGCCGCAAATCTGGCTGCTGCTGCTGCGCGGCGATCACGCGATGAACGAAGTCAAGGTCGGCAAAGTGCCGGGGCTGGATCGCGGCTTTCGCTTTGCTACCGTGCCCGAGATCGAGGAGCACTTCGGCTGCAAACCCGGCTATCTCGGACCGATCGGCATGAACAAGCCCGTCCGTGTCGTGGCGGATCGCGAAGTCGCCGTGATGGCCGACTGGATCTGCGGCGCCAACGAGCCCGACGTTCACTTTACCGGCGTCAACTGGGGCCGCGAGCTGCCCGAGCCGGCGCAGGTGGCGGATTTGCGCGACGTGGTCGCGGGCGATCCGTCGCCCGATGGCGCGGGGCCGCTGGCGATCGAACGTGGCATCGAGATCGGCCATGTGTTCTACCTCGGCACCAAGTACAGCCGCGCGATGAACGCCACTTTCCTCGACGAGTCTGGCAAGCCGCAGTTCATGGAAATGGGCTGCTATGGCATCGGCATCACCCGCCTGCCAGCCGCCGCGATCGAGCAGAACCATGATGAGCGCGGCATCGTCTGGCCCGATGCGCTCGCGCCGTTCACCGTGGTGCTGTGCCCGATCGGCGCGGACCGCAGTGCGGCAGTGAAAGAAGCCGCCGAGAAGCTTTACGCGGAAATGCGCAGCGCCGGAATCGATGTGCTGCTCGACGATCGCGGCGAGCGCCCCGGCGCCATGTTCGCGGATTGGGAATTGATCGGCATACCGCACCGGATCGTGATTTCCGACCGCGGTTTGAAGGAAAACGAGTTCGAATACCAACACCGGCGCGAAGGGGTGCCCCGTAAAATCCGTTCGGCCGAGTTGTTCGGCTTCATGAAGGATGTGTTGAAACAGTGATTTCGCGACGCAATTGCCTGGGCGCATTGCTCGGCGCCCCGGCGCTGGGTTTGGTGGCGCAACCCGTACATGCGGCCGGTCAGGCCGAAGAGCCGCTGGCCGACTCCGTCCGCACCGCGTTGAGTTCGGCGATCTCGCGAGCGGCGCCGCCCGTGCCAACCTTCGCCAACCCTGAGGCCGAAGCTGCCCACAAGCGCTGGCTCGCATCGATGAGCGATCGGCTCAAACCAAAGAAGACGGACGAGCAGATCCGCGAGGAATTCCTGCAGTCGGTCTGGTATGAAAGTCGCCGCGCTGGCCTGGACACGTCGCTCGTGCTCGGTTTGATCCAGGTCGAAAGCAACTTCCGCAAGTTCGCGATCAGTTCCGCCGGCGCGAGGGGATACATGCAGATCATGCCGTTCTGGACGCGAGTGCTCGCCGATGGCGACGCGGGCAGGCTTTTCCACATGCAGACCAATCTGCGCTTTGGCTGCGTCATTCTGCGCCACTACCTGGATCGCGAACGCGGGGATCTGTTCATGGCGCTCGGCCGCTACAACGGCAGTCGGGGCCAAGCCGCTTATCCCAACGCCGTGTTGGGCGCGCGCCAGCGCTGGGTCCTGCCCGCCTAATCGGTTGTCGCCGCGGCGGGGAGTCGCCGCAAAGTCGGGCCTGAAATTTTTGGGTTCTTGGCGCGATAGTCGCTGAATTCGGGTAGTTTCCCCAGATAGCCTTCCTTGCATGCCGGGTTAAAGTGACGGACTGACAACCGTTTCAAATCCAAGGAAGGAGACACAAGATGTCATTACGCCCACTGGCCCTCGCGGCCGCATTCGTTCTCGCGCATACCGCCGCGGCGGCCGCACCGATCGTCATCAAGTACAGCCACGTCGTGGCCGATCAGACGCCCAAGGGTCAGGCAGCCCTCAAGTTCAAGGAGCTGGCCGAGAAAAAACTGCCCGGCAAGGTCGAAGTGCAGGTGTTTCCGAACAGTCAGTTGTTCGGCGACGGCAAGGAGATGGAGGCGCTGGTGTTGGGTGACGTGCAGATCATCGCGCCGTCGCTTTCCAAGTTCAGCAAGTACACACCCAAGCTGCAGGTATTCGATCTGCCGTTCCTGTTCGACGACATCGAGGCCGTCGACCGTTTTCAGGACAGCGCCAAGGGCCAGGAACTGCTCAACACGATGACCAAGAAGGGCATCAAGGGCCTGGGATTTCTGCACAACGGCATGAAGGAACTGTCGGCCAACAAAATGCTCAAGACGCCGGAAGACGCCAAGGGCCTAAAGTTCCGCATCCAGAGTTCAGACGTGCTGGAGGCTCAGTTCAAGGCCATCGGCG
>JBDTRV010000123.1:0-7139 GCA_039931475.1 Burkholderiales bacterium
GGCCGATGCCGCCCTGCTGATGCAGGTGCTGGCCCTACCCGACGAACGCGACAGCATGAGCCTGCCAGCGCAGTCGATCGACTGGAACGACTTCGACCACGGCGTTGAATGCTTGCAGGGCCTCCGCATCGGCCTGCTGCTGGATGCCGGCTGCGGGTTGCTGCTGGATCCGGATATCCGAGCCGCCGTCGAGCGCGCGGCCGCACTGCTGGGGGCGGCTGGCGCGCGGGTGGAATCGATGCCGCCCTTCATGACGCAACCGATGCTGGACGGCATCGACCATTTCTGGCGCATGCGCTCACATGTCGAACTCGAAGCGCTCGATTCCGAGGCCCGCGCCCGGGTGCTGCCCTACATCCAGCGATGGGCCGACAGCGTTGCGGGCATGGACGGCCAAGCGCTGTTTCGCGCGTTCAGCCAGCTTCATGCGACACGCCTTGCGACGGTCGCGGCCTGCAGCCAATTCGACTACGTGATATCCCCGACCTCGCCAGTTGGCGCGCCGGCGGCCGAATCACCCTCGCCCACCAACGACCCGCTGCGCGCCCTGGAACACATCGGCTTCACGGTGCCGTTCAACATGAGCGAGCAGCCGGCCGCGAGCATCAACTGCGGCTACGACGAGACCGGCATGCCGATCGGGCTGCAGATCGCTGGCAGGCGCTTCGACGATCTCGGGGTGCTGCGGGTGGCGCGGGCGTTCGAGTTGATTCGCGATGCGCAAAGGCCTTGGCCAAAGGCGCCGGGCTGAGAACTAAACGCGATTCGGGGCGCCGAGGGCGGGAAGAACGTTTTCAGCGACCCTCTATGCCATCCAACGCGCTGCGTCGCTTTGGTTTAGCGTGCCAAAGCGCTCCGACGTCTTCCGCGTGAGAAGGCGTTCCGCCCGTCAAGCCGGCTTGATCGAACCGAATCCGGACGGCAGAAGCGGCAGGCTGGTGGCAAGTGGATTGGCGGCGCGCGACTGTTCATAGACCGGCTGCGGCGGCAGGCCATCCAGATGCCGAACGTCGGCCCAGCCGAGGATCTCTATCTTTTCGCCGTCGACTCGCACGCGGCTGATGCCGCCGTTCGGGATCTGACTTTGACGGGGGCCGTCCAGCGGCAGCGCCATCGCGCTTCGGTAGATCATGTCGAGCACGCCGCCGTGCGTCACCACCAGCAGCTTCTTGCCGATATGCGCGGCCGCCAGCCGCGACACCGCGTCGGACACGCGCGCATGGAAGCTGCGCGTGCTCTCGCCGCCGGTAAATAAATAGTCGGCCGAAAACTTCAGCCACTCCAGCCACTCCTGCGGATATTGCGCCTTGATGTCGGCGACCCGCATGCCGTCGACCATACCGAAGTTCTGCTCGCGCAGGCCCGCCTCGTCGACACCGGAAAGCGACAACAGTTGGGCCGATGGCAGCGCAGTCTGGCGGGTGCGGATCAGGTCGCTGCTGTAGACGTGATGGATGCTCTCTCCGGCCATGCGATCCGCCACACGGCGCGCCTGCGTCAGCCCGGTGTGGTTCAGGGGCACGTCGACCTGCCCCTGAAAGCGCAGCTCGCGGTTCCAGTCGGTCTCACCATGGCGAATCAGGATCATCTCGGTCATGGGTCGATTATCGGCCGAGGCCGCCGAAGTGTCTGTGACATTTTGGCCAAAAACGTTGCCAGCCGCATACCCACTGGCCGCCTGTAGCTCGCAAATCAATAGCAACCGCTCGCCGTCCTCCTCTCCGGCTGCTCCCTGCATAATTCGCGCACCGCCGGTGGCCGCGTTAGCGCGGCGCGTCGCTCCATCGCTGTCCCTCCCATTCTTCGTCACCCATGTTGATTCAACCCGTAGTGCTTTCTGGCGGCTCTGGCACCCGGCTTTGGCCGATGTCGCGTGAGAAATATCCCAAGCAATTGCTGCCACTGCTCGGCGCCGATTCGATGCTGCAGTCGACCGTGCGCCGGCTCGAAAACCTGGCCGGCGCCACCGCCCTCCCGCCGATGGTCGTGTGCAACGAGGAATACCGCTTCGTGATCGCCGAACAACTGCGCCTCATGGGCCAGCCCGGCGCCGTGGTGCTTGAGCCGGCCGGTCGCAATACCGCGCCCGCATTGACCTTGGCCGCGCTCGCGGCGGTGCGCGAAGGCGCCGATCCGGTGCTGCTCGTGATGCCGGCGGATCATGTGATTTTGGACCTCGCCGAGTTTCAATCGGTCGTCCGCCAGGGCGCGGCGCTGGCCGAAGACGGCGCGATCGTCACCTTCGGCATCGCACCTGATGCGCCCGAGACGGGCTATGGATACATCCAGGCGACCAACACGATCGGCGCGAGGGGCGACAGCAACGCCTGCTTTATCGACCGTTTCGTCGAGAAACCCGATCGCGCCACCGCGCAGAGCTACCTCGATGCGGGCAGCTATTTCTGGAACAGCGGCCTGTTCATGATGCGGGCATCGGTTTGGCTGGAAGCGATGGCGCATTGCCGCAGCGACATTCTTTCAGTCTGTCGCGACGCGTTCGAACAGGGATCGGCCGACGGCGACTTCTTGCGCGTGGACAAAGAGGCGTTTCTCGCCTGCCCATCCGACTCGATCGACTACGCCGTCATGGAGCGGCTCACGGCCGACCAAGGCAAGAGCCTGCCGCGCGGCATGGTGATTCCGCTTGCGGCCGGCTGGTCCGACGTCGGCGCCTGGAACGCGCTGTGGCAGGTGCTGCCAAAGGACGCCGACGGCAACGCAACCGGCGGCGACGTGCTGCTCGAGGATTGCCGCGACACGCTGGTGCTGTCCGATGGGCGGCTGGTGGCTTGTATCGGCATGGACAACGTCGTGGTGGTCGAGACGCCGGATGCGGTGCTGGTCACGCACAAGGACCGCACGCAAGACGTCAAGAAAATCGTCGAACGCCTGAACGCAAGCCGCCGCGCCGAGGGCCAGACCCATCGCAAGGTATTCCGCCCCTGGGGCTGGTATGACAGCGTGGACAGCGGTGAGCGCTTCCAGGTCAAGCGGATCGTGGTCAAGCCGAGCGGCACGTTGTCACTGCAGATGCACCACCACCGTGCCGAACACTGGATCGTGGTGCGCGGCACCGCCAAGGTCACGCGCGGCGACGAAGTCATCCTCGTGAGCGAGAACGAATCGACCTTCATCCCACTCGGCACGCGGCACCGCCTGGAAAACCCGGGCCGGGTGCCGCTCGAAATGATCGAGGTGCAGTCAGGCTCGTACTTGGGCGAGGACGACATCGTGCGCTACGAGGACATCTACGGGCGCTGACCCGGCGCTCGCCAAGCCAGCACGGCCTCCTCCAGCACGATCTGCTTCAACGCTGCCACTTTCAGAGCAACTCCCTCCAGCGAGGCCTCCCTTGGAGCCGCTCCTCACCGCCCGGCCAGCGGATACTGCGGATCGGTATAGCCCGCCGTCGACGGATGGCCGGGTTTGACGAGCGAGTCGACCAGCGCTTCGTCTTCCGCGTCGATCGTGCAGTCGAGCGCACCGAAATAATCCTGCCATTGCGCCAAGGTGCGCGGCCCGGCGATTACCGCGCTCACGGCCTGGTTTGCCAGCACCCAGGCGGTGGCAAAGTGGGCCAGCGACACGCCTTTCTTATCGCAATGGCCTTTGAGCGTCTGGGCGATGGCGAGCGACTCCTCGCGAAACTCGGTCTGCATGATCCGCGCGTCGCCGCGCCCTGCTCGCGTGCCTTCGGCCGGCTGGCTGCCGGGCGCGTACTTGCCCGCCAGCACGCCGCGTGCGATCGGGCTGTAGGGCACCACGCCGATGCCGTAGTGGCGGCAAGCTTCCAGCACCTCGACCTCGGGCTGACGGTTGAGCAGGTTGTAGTACGGCTGGCAGACCACCGGCCGGGGCATGTTCAATTGCTGCGCGATGCGCACCGCCTCGGCGATCCGCCAACCGCGAAAGTTCGACATTCCCCAGTAGCGGATCTTGCCGGCCGCGAGCAGCGCATCGATCGCGCGCAGCGGCTCTTCCATATCCATGCCGTTGAAATCGCGATGCAGGTAGTAGATGTCGACGTGGTCGGTCTGAAGGCGCTTCAAGCTCGCATCGCATTCGCTCAGGACCCAGCGGCGTGAGTAATGCGACTCGTTGGGCCGCTCCGACATCTGGTTGCCAACCTTGGTCGCGAGAATCCAGTCGCCGCGCGTTCCCTTGAGCAGTTCGCCGACCATCGTTTCCGATGCGCCTGTGGTGTAGACGTCGGCGGTGTCGATGAAGTTGACGCCGTGTTCCCGACCGTGCGCCAGGATGCTGCGCGCCTCGGCCAGTTCGGTCTGATCGCCGAACATCATCGTTCCGAGGCAAAGCTCGGATACCTTGAGCGGGCTCTTGCCCAGGGTTCTATAGCGCATCACGTTTTCCTTGCAGCGCGGATCACTCCAGCAACCCATCCTTGCGAATCGATTCCCGGTCGTGCTGCGAGCGCCGCCCGAGCGTGCTCTCCAAAACGCGCTTGAGCTTTGCCTCGGCGCCGCGAAATGCCTGATCCAGCGTCTCGGCCAGATGGTCCACCGCCACCGGCTGATGCCGCGCCAGCCGCGCCTCCATCACGCAGCGCTTGTCCGCGCCACCGTGCTTCTTGGCGGAGTTCTCGTCGCTCAGGTGCACTTCGATCCGCGTGACCTCGTCCACGACGTGCGCCAGGGTTTTGTTGATTTCCTCCGTGGCCCAGCTTTCGAGCGACTCCTTGTTGTCGATTCCGTTGCTGGTATTGATCTGAATCTGCATTTGAATCTCCTCGCTTTCCTTCGGTTTTGGGCATGGCCTGCCCGTGCGCTGTTGCCGGACAGTTTCAAAGGCTACATCATGAGGCCACCACGTCCCGCGCGGGCCAGCGACAATGCCTGACGTCGTAGACGGTCTTGCCAGGAGCATCTCATGCAATTTTGTTATCGCCGTGCCCTATCGCTGATGCTTGCCGTCGCCGGAATCGGTGCAACGGCCATTGCCATCGCGGCCGACCCCACCACTCCGCCAGCGGCCGTTGCTTGCGACGGTGAAAAGCAGGATCGCGCGGCCTGCCTGCGCGAGAAAGGTGCGGCGCAGGACGAGGCGCGGCGAGGCGGGCTGACCGACCCCACGGCCGGCGAGCAGCAAAAGAACGCGCTCGAACGCTGCAAGGCACAACCGCCGCGCGACCAGCCCGAATGCGAAGCGCGCGTGCGCGGAACCGGCAAGACATCGGTGGAGGGCAGCGTGACGGGCGGCGGCGTGCTGCGCGAAACGGTGACGCCGGTGCCCGCCAAGCAGCAGTAGCCGTCGGGCTCGATCCGCTTGCAGTGTCGCGATTTGATTACGCTGGCACGAGGCCCGACACCATCACCCGATCGCGCCCCGCCTGCTTGGCGGCGTAAAGCGCTAGGTCGGCCTGACGCACGGCGTCGTCCCACTGTCCGAGGCGGACTGCCGGCGCCGAAACGCCAACGCTGATGGTGCAGCCGATCGCCTGCCCGCTGGCCTCGACCCGCAGCGCGGCCACCCACCTGGCGGAGCCGATCGGCAAGCGCCTCTGCGATGCCGGGCTGGGTCTCGACGCATCCGATCAGGAACTCCTCGCCTCCAGTGCGCGCCGCGAAGTCGCCCGCGCGCACAGAGCGGGTCAGTGCGCTGGCCACCGTGCGCAACACCGCGTCGCCCGCTTCGTGGCCGTGCGAATCGTTGATGCGCTTGAAATGGTCGACGTCGATCTGCAGCACCGACACCGGCAACGCGTCGCGCGTGCCGAAGTGCTGGCGCAGCGCCTGATCGAGGCCGCCCCGGTTGAGCAGCCGGGTCAGCGGGTCGCGCGCGGCCCTTCTGGAAAGCTTCGCCGTCAGCCGAACGAACATCCACAGCACCACCGGTCCGATCAGCGCCGCGACCAGCGACGCGACGATCGCGAACACCGGTGCCAGCGGGCCAGTGAACATCGGCCCGACGCCGGCCTTGGCCGCAACCACCGATCGCAGCAGAGTCAGCGCGCCGAGCGCCAGCGTGAGGCCGCCCATCACCGCGAGTGGCAACCGCATCCTGGACTCGGCACGAAAGAGCGCCTGAAACGCAGCCGCCGCCAGCGCCACCTGCGCCATTCCCGATGCTGCATGGAGCCACACATGCCGCCCGACGAGGCCCCACCCTGCCGCCGCGGCCAGGGCCACGACCAGAAATACCAAGCAGCCCGCGGCGATGACCCAGCCGGCCGGCGTCGGGCGACCGGTAAAGCGCCGCAGTCCGACGTAGAACAGCAACCCCGCAAGCACCAGGCCAGTGTCGAACAGCGCTTGGTCGAACCCGATTTCCAGAAGGCCCGGTCCGAGCCGCAGCCAGATGGAAGCGCCATAGGCGATGCATCCAAAGCCGAACCAGTTTAGGCCGCGGCCCTCGGGCGTGCGGCGCGCGATCATGAGCAGTAGGCAACCGGTCGCGACGAGGTGCAGCGAGAGAATGAGGATGACAGTTGGAAGGTTCATTCTGAGGAACAAGCACCGGGTTGGGCGGCAGCAAAAAAGGTGCCGCTTTCGCCTTGGCGATTCTTCACCATTTACCCTGCGTCGTCGATGAGTCGCGCGCGCGGCGGGCGCGTATTACATACCGGGTTTGCGGGATGCGTGAATCGCCGTTGGCCGCGCGCACGACCGTTGCGCGCCGGACTGCGGCTGAACGTTACTCGCCTTTCGATAGCTAACTTTCCATTACTGGCGAGCTGTGAGGCCGACTTTTCTTCACAAAACGACGGCGAGCACCGCGATCAGGCTGCTCGAACCCGGCGCCGGGCGGCTCGACGGGTCCCCCCGACGGGTCGCTCGCCAGGTGATTCGTCGGATCACGCGCCGCGCATCCCTACCCGCTCCAGCACCCAGCACCCAGCACCCAGCGGTTCAGCGCCCCAGCGGATCGTGTGCCGCCGCCAGCTTGGCCCAGTCAAACTGCACGCCGATGCCCGGCTCGCTGGGCGCGAGCGCCAGATGGTTTTCGACCACCAGCGGCCGCAGCGTGTATTGGTCGATCGGAAACGAATGCACCTCGAGCCAGCCCGCGTTTGGCTGCGCGGACAAAAGGCTCACGTGCAGCTCCTGCATGCCGTGGCTGCAGACCGGAATGCCGGCAGCGCGCGATTTTTTGGCGACTTCGAGCCACCCGGTGATGCCGCC
>JBDTRV010000124.1:0-7134 GCA_039931475.1 Burkholderiales bacterium
GCGGCTGGATCGATCTGGACCTGGAAGCGCTTGGGCTCGAACCCAATCAGGCGTACCAGATGCACGACCTGGTCACCGATGCCCGCTTCCTCTGGCAGGGCCCGCGCAACTACGTGAGCCTGGATCCGCATCGGGTTCCGGCCCATGTGATGCGTCTGCGCGCCAACCTGCGCAGCGAAAACGACTTCGGCTAGGCCCGTCGAACAAGCCCACGGCGGCCAGGCTCGAGATGAGTCCGCTGGCCACCGTACTGCTGACACACTGCCCGAAACACGAAGTAGAGACACCAGAGCAAATGACAGCCGAAACCACCGCCGAAACGAAACTCAACCTCGCAACCGCCCTGCAGCCGCCCGCCCTCGCGGAAGACCCGCTCTGGTACAAGGACGCGGTCATTTACGAACTGCACATCAAGGCGTATGCCGACGCCAATGGTGACGGCATCGGCGACTTTCGCGGCCTCACCCAGCGGCTCGATCACGTTCAGTCGCTTGGCGTCAACACCATCTGGCTGCTGCCGTTTTATCCGTCTCCGTTGCGCGACGACGGTTACGACGTGTCGGACTACGAAGGCGTGCATCCGTCCTACGGCACGCTGGACGACTTTCGCGGCTTCGTCGAGGAGGCCCATCGGCGCGGCCTGCGCGTGATCACCGAACTGGTGATGAACCACACGTCCAGCCAGCACCCGTGGTTTCAGGCCGCACGCAAGGCGCCAAAGGGTTCGCCCGAGCGCGACTTCTACGTCTGGAGCGACGATCCGAACAAATACGCGGGCACGCGCATCATCTTCACCGACACCGAAAAGTCCAACTGGACCTGGGACGAAGTCGCGCAGCAATACTTCTGGCACCGTTTCTTCAGCCACCAGCCGGACCTGAACTTCGACAACCCGGCGGTGATCACGGCCGTGCTCGAGATCATGGAGTTCTGGCTCGAGATGGGCGTCGACGGATTCCGGCTGGACGCGATTCCCTACCTGATCGAGCGCGACGGCACCAGCAACGAGAACCTGCGCGAAACGCACGGGGTGATCAAGGAAATTCGCCGCCGGCTGGAGGCCAACTACCCGGGCCGCCTGTTGCTCGCCGAAGCCAACATGTGGCCGGAAGACGTGCGCGAATACTTCGGTGATGGCGACGAATGCCAGATGGCGTATCACTTCCCGCTGATGCCTCGCATGTACATGGCGATCGCGCAGGAAGACCGGCATCCGATCACCGAAATCCTCGCGCAAACGCCCGACATCCCGCCCAATTGCCAGTGGGCCATTTTCCTGCGCAACCACGACGAACTCACGCTCGAGATGGTCACGAGCAAGGAACGCGACTACATGTACAGCATGTACGCGGCCGATTCTCGCGCCCGCATCAACCTCGGGATTCGCCGGCGCCTCGCGCCCCTGCTCGAGAACGACAACGACCGCATCAAGCTCATGAACAGCCTGCTGCTGTCGATGCCAGGCACGCCGGTGATGTACTACGGCGACGAAATTGGCATGGGCGACAACATTTTTCTGGGGGACCGCGACGGTGTGCGCACGCCGATGCAGTGGACCAGCGACCGCAACGGCGGTTTTTCTCGCGCCGATCCGCAGCGCCTCTATCTGCCGCCGATCCAGGACCCGATCTATGGCTTCGAAGCGGTCAATGTCGAAGCTCAGTCGCGCGAACCGTCGTCGCTTCTGAACTGGACGCGGCGTCTTCTGGCCGTGCGCAGTTCCACCAAATGCTTCGGCCGCGGCCGTCTCACGATGCTGCATCCGGGCAACCGCAAGGTGCTCGCCTACATCCGCGAATTCGAAGAAGACGTGATCCTGTGCGTGGCCAACGTGAGCCGGGTTGCCCAGCCGGTTGAGCTCGACCTCGCCGCCTACGAGAATCGCGTTCCGGTCGAGATGATGGGACGCAACTCGTTTCCGCCGATCGGCGAGCTGCCCTACATGCTCACGTTGCCGGCCTATGGCTTCTTCTGGTTCAAGCTGTCGACCGATGCCGAGCCCCCCTACTGGCATGCCGAGCGGCTGCCGGTCGAAGAACTGCCCATACTGGTGCTGTTCGACGGCTGGAGCAGCTTCTTCCGCAACCGGGTGGTGCCGTGGCGCATCGGCATGGCCGAGAAGATCCGGACCGAAGTGGAAACGCAGATCCTGCCGCGCTTTTTGCACCGGCAACGCTGGTATGCGGCCAAGACCGAGAAGCTCGACGAAGTCGAGATCGCCGAGAACTTCGTGCTCAAGGTCGGGGCCGATGAGTGGCTGCTCGCGTTAATGGACCCGAAAGGGCCGGCCAACCCATCGCGCTACTTCATGCCGCTGAGCCTCGCGTTCGAAGACCATGACGAGGAGCGCGCGAAGGCGCTGATGCCGATGGCCGTCACCCGCGTGCGGCAGCAGGCAACGATGGGCGTGCTCGCGGACGCGATGGCCGATGAGCCGTTCTGCCGCGCCGTCGTCAACGCGATCGGCGAGAAGAAGGAAATCAAGGCGGATGGCGGCGTGCTGCGCTTCAGCCCGACGGCCGCGTTTGCAAGCGTTGCCGGCGACACGCCGCTGGGCCCGCAAGCGCTCAACCGCCTGACCGCCAGCAGCAACTCGGTCAGCCTGTTGGGCGACAAGTTGTTCCTGAAAGCCTATCGCCGCCTGCAGCCCGGCATCAGCCCCGAGCTCGAAATGGGCCGCTACCTGACCGACGTGGTCGGCTACCAGCATTGCGTGCCGGTGGCCGGAAGCGTGGAACTTCATGCGACCGACGGCACCGTCTGGACGCTCGCGCTGCTGCAGGAGCAGGTCGCGAACCAGGGCGATGCCTGGACCTTCACCATCGGCCAGGTCGCGCTGCTACTGGAGTCACAAGGCAGGATCGGCGAAGTCGCGCAGACGGAGGACAGCAGCATCGGCCTGACCGAGCGGGCCAAGGTGCTCGCGCGCCGCATTGGCGAACTGCACGTGGCGCTCGGCCGCACGACCGGCGACAAGGCCTTCGACCCGGAGCCGATCGAAGCGGCAGATCTCACGCGCTGGACCGAAGCGGTCAAGGGCGAATGCGGCCACACGATGGAAATGCTGGAGCAGCGCCGCAAGGATTGGCCCGAGCCGCTTGAGAATCTGGGCAAACAGGTGGGCGACGCCGCGTCCACGCTGGTTTCGCGCATTGAGCAACTCGCGGGAGCGTCTCCGTCCGGCCTGAAGACCCGTCTGCACGGCGACCTGCATTTGGGCCAGGTGCTGGTGTCCCGAAACGACTTCCTGATCATCGACTTCGAAGGCGAGCCGCAGCGCACGCTCGACGAGCGCCGCGAGAAGCACAGTGCGTTGCGCGACGTGGCCGGCATGCTCCGTTCGTTCGACTATGCGCGTCACACCTCGCTGCACCAGACGGCGCAGACACCGGCTGATTTTGAACGGCTCACCCCGGTCGCAAGAGCCTGGGAGCAGCAGGTCCGCAATGGCTTTTTGTCAACTTACAAGGAAGTCGTTGTCGCGGGGGGGCTCTACAAGGACGAGCAGGCGTTCGAAGCCGCGCTGCCGCTGCTCGACCTGTTCGAACTCGAGAAGGCTCTATACGAACTCAGGTACGAAATGGACAATCGGCCGGACTGGGTCGGCGTTCCGCTCGGCGGCATCGCTGTGCTGGCCGGACTGGTCGACTAAGGAGACACGATGGAAAACTTCAACGTTATGCTCGATCCGTACCGCGGAATGATGTGGCAGACCGGCACCTTTTTGCCCCGGCTGGTTTTTGCCATCGGCGCGCTCGTGGTCGGATGGTTGGTGGCCAAGGCGGTTCGGTTCGCGGTGGTCAAAGGACTGCACGCGCTCAACTTCAACGTGTTGACGGAGCGCTCCGGCATCGACGGGTTCCTGAAGCAAGGCGGCAGCGAAAAGGACACGACCGATCTGTTCGGTGTTCTTGCCTACGCGGTTGTCTGGCTGCTCGCGCTCATCGTTGCGTTCAACGCGCTGGGGCTGATCCAGGTCACGGCCCTGCTCAGCGCGGCGTTGCTGTTCGTGCCGCGCCTGGTTATCACCATGGTGCTGATCGTGCTGGGTGGTTACTTCGCGGGCTTCATTGGCGATGCGGTGCGGAACTATCTGAAGAACGCGCACATTGCCGACGCAGACGTGCTCGGCAACTTTGTCCAATACGGCATCGTGATCTTTGTCGTGCTGTTGTCAGTTGACTATCTGGCCATCGGCGGCGGTCTGATCCAGACCACGTTTTTGATTCTGCTGGCCGGCATAGTGTTCGCGCTTGCCCTAGCGTTCGGCCTCGGCGGCCGGGATCGCGCGGCCGATCTGCTGGAGCGGTGGCTTCCGCGCGACGGAGCGGATCACCGGCGTTGATGCGGCAGCACCAGCCGGTCATCACCGCGCTGTGGCCCGGCAAGCCCTACCCACGCGGCGCGACCTGGGACGGCATGGGGGTCAACTTCGCGTTGTTCTCCGAGAATGCCGAGAGAGTCGAACTCTGCCTGTTCGACGCCAGCGGTCGCCATGAAGTCCAGCGCCTTGCGCTGCGTGAGCAGACCGACCTGATCTGGCACGGCTACCTGCCCGAGGCGCGCCCCGGCCTCCTCTACGGCTATCGCGTCTACGGCCCGTACCGCCCGAAGGAAGGGCAGCGCTTCAACGGCCACAAGCTGCTGCTCGACCCGTATGCGCGCAGCATCGCTGGCACACTGCGCTGGCATGACGCCTTGTATGGCTGGCGCTTCGGCCATGCGGAGGCCGATCTCTCGTTCGACCGGCGCGACAGTGCGCCGTACATGCCGCGCTGCGAATTGATCGATTCCAGGTTCAGTTGGGGCGATGACTGCCCGCCGCGCACACCGTGGCATGAGTCGGTGGTGTACGAGCTGCACGCAGGCGGCTTCACCCGGCAGCATCCCGGTGTGCCACCCGCGTTGCGCGGCACCTATTCGGGCCTGGCATGCGCGCCGGTCGTCGACTGGTTTCGGCGCCTGGGCGTTACGGCGATCGAGTTGCTTCCGGTGCATGCGTTTTGCAGCGAGCGCCCGCTGGTCGAACGGGGCTTGAGCAATTTCTGGGGCTACAACTCGATCGGCTATTTCGCACCCGACTCTCGCTTCAGTGCGTCAGGCCGCATCGATGAATTCAAGACAATGGTCCGCACCCTG
Organism: Burkholderiales bacterium; assembly: GCA_039931475.1. GTDB lineage: Bacteria > Pseudomonadota > Gammaproteobacteria > Burkholderiales > Burkholderiaceae_C > JBBPYC01. The sequence continues at coordinate 5,140 of JBDTRV010000124.1, forward strand.
CACGCGGCCGGCATCGAGGTGTTGCTCGACGTGGTCTACAACCACACGGCGGAAGGCAGCGAGCGCGGTCCCACGCTGTCTTTTCGCGGCATCGACAACGCTTCGTACTACCGCCTACAGCCGGAGGACCCGCGCCGCTCTCAGGATTTCACCGGCTGCGGCAACACGCTCGACACGCGCCATCCGCATGTGCTGCAAATGGTCATGGATTCGCTGCGCTATTGGGTGGAGGAGATGCATGTGGACGGCTTCCGCTTCGATCTCGCCCCGGCGTTGGCGCGCGAATCGTCCGCGTTCGATCCGCTCTCCGGTTTTTTCGACATCCTGCGGCAAGACCCGGTGCTGTCGCAGGTGCATCTGATCGCCGAACCGTGGGACCTCGGGCCCGGCGGCTATCAAACCGGCCACTTTCCGGCCGGCTGGGCCGAGTGGAACGACAAGTACCGCGACACGATGAGAAGCTACTGGAAGGGCGAAGGCGCCGGTGTCGGCGAATTCGCGCAGCGCCTGACCGGCTCCAGCGATCTGTACGACCGCGCAAGCCGCAGGCCCTCGGCCAGCGTCAACTTCATCACCGCGCACGACGGATTCACCCTGGCTGATCTTGTGTCCTACGACAAGAAGCACAACGAAGCCAACGGCGAGCACAACCGTGATGGTACTGACCACAACCAGTCATGGAACTGCGGCGTCGAAGGGCCGACGAGCGATCCCGAAGTGCTCGCGTTGCGCGCCCGCCAGCAACGCAACCTGCTTGCGACCCTGCTGTTGTCGCAAGGCGTTCCGATGCTCCTGGCCGGCGACGAAATCGGCCGCACGCAGGGCGGTAACAACAACGCCTACTGCCAGGACAACGAAGTCAGTTGGCTCGACTGGTCGCTCACCGACGACAAGCGCGCCCTGCTCTCGTTCACGCAGCGCTTGATCGCATTGCGCGCGGCGCATCCGGTGTTTCGCCGGCGCGACTTTTTCCAGGGCCGGCCGCTGTACGGCAGCAGCGTGCGCGACATCGTCTGGCTGCACCCCGATGGATCCGAGATGACCGAGCAGGAATGGCAGCACGAGCATGCTCGCGCCCTCGGCGTGTTCTTTTCCGGCAGCGGCCTGGACGACGTCGACGCGCACGGCCAGCCGGTCACCGACGACAGCTTCCTGCTGCTGTTCAACGCCGGCGCCGAGCCGGTCGCTTTCACTTTGGCCGCGGCGCTTGCCGAAACGTCGAGCTTGGACGGCGGCGAATTGGTGGTCGATACTGCCGACGGCGCACGCCCGTTTCCCGAAACCCCCTTCGATCCTGCCCGCCCCTTTGCGTTGCAGGCCCGGTCTCTTGCGTTGATTCGCTTTCCCACACAACCTATCCAATGAAACGTATTCACGACATGCCCTTTGGGGCGCGCTCGCTCGCCAACGGCGGCGCAATTTTTCGCCTCTGGGCGCCCGGCGCAAAAACAGTTGATCTGGTGCTCGAGGGTGTCGCTGCCGATCGATCCATGAACGCGGCCGAAGGCGGCTGGTACGAGCTCGAGGTCGACAAGGCAGCGCCCGGCGCACGCTACGGCTTCCGCATCGACGGCGACGTCGTCGTACCGGATCCGGCCTCGCGCAGCAACCCGGAAGACGTGCACAAGCCAAGCGCGCTCGTCGACCCGCTCGCATTCGCCTGGCCCGACGACGGCTGGCGCGGCCGGCCCTGGCACGAGGCGGTGATCTATGAACTGCACGTCGGCACCTTCTCGCGCGAAGGCACGTTCCTCGGCGCAATCGCGCAGTTGGACGATCTCGTCAAGCTCGGCGTCACCGCGATCGAACTCATGCCCTGCGCCGACTTTCCGGGCACGCGCGGCTGGGGCTACGACGGCGTGCTGCTGTATGCGCCCGAGGCCAGCTACGGCACACCCGATGACCTGAAGCGCCTCGTCGCCGCTGCGCACGAGCGCGGGCTGATGGTCTTCATGGACGTGGTCTACAACCACTTCGGCCCCGACGGCAACTACC
>JBDTRV010000125.1:0-7125 GCA_039931475.1 Burkholderiales bacterium
TTCTTGTTTATCAAAATTGTGGGGGGGGGGAGAAAGAAGAAAGTGATTTGCCGCGCATCGAGGCGGGCTGGGGAAAACCCGTACGAGTGTAGCCAGGGCACCAGGGCCGTCTGGCCAGAAGCGTTGTCATATATTCACGTTTTTGTAGATATTTGCAAGAAGCGCCTCTTGCTCGCAACGGCCAAATTCTTCACTTCCGGCAACCGTCAGGCGGTGCGTTTACCCAAGGCAGTCCGGCTCGATCCAACCGAGATGTAGATCTCCAGGAACGAGGTCACGAGCGAGATCACGCTCAAACCCAAGGACGATCCGGGGCGGAAGGAGCGGATTCGGCCGCTGATGCGGAGGATCGAGGAAGATCCGCTACCGGACAACTTCCTCAACGAAGGCACCCGCCGCAACGACCCGCCGCGCAATCCATTTGCGGACTGGGAGAACTCAGTCAGGCGCACGACGGGAGCAAGAAGAAAGGATCCGCTACCTGGCGGACACCAACATCCTCGGCTACTTTGCCCGGCAACCCCACCCGCCCCTGCAGTCGCGGATGCAGCTTGCGATCGAACGGCAGGAGATTGCCATCTCGGTCATCACGCGAGCCGAAACTCGGCTTGGCCTTTCACGGCTCGAACCCAAGGACAAGCGCATCAAGTCGGTCGGCCTTCCCTTGAACGAGGCCCCCGCACTGCCCTGGACTGACGAGGCCGCCGACCGCTATGGTGACATTGCCGCGTTCTTGATGCGGGACCGGTCAAGGGATCGGCGAGATGGACACCATGCTCGCGGCCCACGCGCTGGTGCTGCAACTGCGGCTGGTCACCCACATACACGCTCCACCTCGCGCGCATCAGCGGGCTGCGGCTCGAAGACCGGACGGGTTGACCGCGGCAGTTCCCGGGGCGGTCAGGCGCTCTTTCGCTTTGGCGCGGCGGAAGGTCAAAGGCACGGCCAATCCGTTGATCACAGCCAGCAGGTTGCCGTCCCTATTGGACAATGCCCGATCCGAAAGCGCACCCGTCGTCGCGCTCGGTTCTCGTAAGAGCCCCAATGAGCCGTAGTGAAACCAGATTCCTGAGATCGCCCTCGCTGCGCCGCGCGTTGGCCGTGGTGCTGCTCGTCCTCGCTTTCGCCCTAACAATATGGATGGGCCGCAACCCACAGCGTCCGCAACCCGCGCCAGAGTCACCGGCTGTCTCGGCGTCGACAGCGGCAATGCCGCTGGCTGAACGCAAGCCGCTGGTGCTCGCGACGATGCTCGAAGGCACCCAGCTTTGCGACGAAGCGGCACACGACCTGAAGTTCGCGTTGCTCATTCACGCGCTTGAATCTTGCAAACTGCGCGGGCTCGATGGCGCGACGACAGTGGCGAACCTGTTGAACAAGCTAGAACCGGGCGGCCCGGACGGCAAGGTGCAGGTCGGCTTCACCGCGTCGCTGCCGTTGCTCGGCCTATACAAGCGCAAGAGCGACGGCAGCGGCTGGGAGATCGACGAATATCGAGTCGATGAAGTGCTGAGAGTGGTCGAGAAGGTCGAGCGCCCCGTCGTCTTCTACTTCATGGGCGGCCATTTCGATTCGACCGGCCCGGTCACGGGCGAGCTTTTGAAAGATCCACGCAACGTGATGCACTTTGCCGACGGCTCGGTGCCCGAGCTCGGCTATTTCGGCTACAAGATCGCGCCCTACACCTTGCTGGCCGACCCGGATATTCCGATCAACCGCCTGCGCTTCGACGCGCTGCGCTACTACATCAAGCGGATCAACGCGCTGCCGGAAAAGGTCAAAAACCGCATCATCGCCTACACCTTGATGGGCGAGGTGCACCAGCTTTTCCCCGACTTCGAGAACGGCGTCGGCCGCTACGAGAACATCGTGGTAACCGACTACAGTGCGCCCTCGGTGGCAAGCTTTCGCAAGTGGCTGGAAGAAAAATACGGATCGCTCCAAATCTTCAATGAGAAAAACGGTTTTTCGTACGCATCGTTCGATGCGGTTCCCGCGCCAGCTAAGGACGTCCGCAAGGGTCCACTGGCTTCCCACGGCGAGCACTACGACGCTTTCGCCGACGGCACCTTGCCGTTTTCCGGCTGGCTGTGGGATCCGAAGCGGCAGGTCGCCAAGCTCGACCTTTTCATCGACGGCAACAACATCGGCCCGGTACCACGCGGCCTGAACCGGCTCGACGTGTACCGCGCGCTCGAAGAAGTGAACTACCCGAACGTCGGCTATCGCATCGACTACGACTTCAGCATGCTCAATCCCGGGCGGCACGTGGCGCAGATCGTCGCTGAATCGCCGGACGGAAAGCGCTACCAACTAGCACGCGCTGAATTCACGGTGGTCACACCCGACAACGCGCCGCCGCCGCGTGGCAAGCCGCGCGAGGTAAGCGGGCTTTCCAAGGCCGACGCGGTGTTGACCGGCCTTGCCGGCGTGCGCACCTACCTCGACCTGCCCAAGGCGAATCAGGACGTCTACTTCAACCCGCTCGCTCGCGACTGGAACCAGTACCGCGCCTGGCAAGTCGAGCAGTTCCTCGCCATGACCTACAAGGTCGCGCTCGATGCCGGATTGCCGGCCGACAAGATTTATTCGCACCAGATCGTGCCCGACGTCAATTCGACCTGGAACCCGCAGTTGTTCGCGGTCGGCCAGACCCTGGCACGCGGCGTGCCGTGGAAGAGCGGCGTGAACATGTATGGCGGCGCGGTCGACAGCGCCTGGCTGCGCAATTTCATGGCCGAGCGCGGCATCACCGACTACGGTGCGCCCGAATTCAACCCGCAGCAGTGGAAGCGCGACGGCGCCGCCTCCTTGCAAGCACTGCGGTCGCACTACGACGCAGGCGCGCGCTTCGTGAGCCCCTACTACTTCTCGCTGGTTCCGGACCGGTTCAAGACCAACACGGTCGCCAATGGCGTCAACAACATGGAGCTTGGGCCCACGAACACGCGCGACGGCTCGAACCTGTTCTACCGCTCGATCATCGAGTTCGCGCGGGAATGATGGCGCCGCGGAAAGGATCGTTTGATCGCAGTCAAGGCGCGACCGCCCATGTGTTGCGCAGGCCATGAGGCTTCGGCTTTGACGGGAACTTGCGCGACCACGGCTGTGTCTGGGCGCCGCCGGCGTCATCGCGGCAATGGTGCTGACGGCGCTGCCTTCGCGGAAAGCTGGGCGCGGTGACGCCGCCACCAGGTGCCACTCGCGCAGGCCATGGCGGCGCGGCTTCAACCGGCCCGACCGCCCGGCCACGGCAAGCGATGCTGGCACTCGACCATTGGCCGGCCGAGGCGCGGCACAACATCGTAGGCCTGTTCACCGACATCGACGACACGTTGACGACCGATGGCGCGATCACGCCGGATGCGTTGGCCGCGCTCCATGAGTTGCGTACGGCGGGGTTGACAGTGATCGCCATCACCGGCCGGCCGGCGGGTTGGAGCGAGCCGTTCGCGTTCGGCGATGCGGAGCGTGGCATTGCGCCCTGGCCGGTCCATGCGATCGTCGCGGAGAACGGAGCGGTGGCATTTTTTAGTGGTAAAAAAAGCCTTTACCGCTCGCCCAGTGGTCGTTTCAAGCTATCAAAACTATATCAACAGGATGCGGCTACGCGCGCTGCCAACGCGCTTCGACTCACCGCGTGTGCTGCGCGCATCCAGCGCGAGCTACCCGGCGCGCAACTGGCGCGCGACTCCGCCGGTCGGGAGACCGACATCGCGATCGACCACAGCGAATTCACGCTTCTGCCGCCCGAGCAGATTAAACAGGTGGTCGCCATCATGCGCGCCGAAGGCATGAACGCCAGCGTCAGCAGCATCCACATCAACGGCTGGTTCGGCGCGCACGACAAGCTTTCCGGCGCGCGCTGGATCATGCGCGAACTGCTGGGCCGCGACCTCGACGCCGAGATCGACCGCTGGGCCTTCGTCGGCGATTCGACCAACGACCAAGCAATGTTCCGCGCGTTCACGCATGGCATCGGCGTCGCCAACATCCGCCGTTTCGAGGCCGAGCTGACCGACCCGCCGCGCTATGTGACGGAAGGCGAACGCGGCGCCGGCTTCGCGCAGGTGGCGCACATGATTTGCAAGGCGCGCCGATGCCCCGCTACCCCTTGATCGACGCGCTGCGTGCGCTGGCGGCGCTGATGGCGCTGGCGGTGCTGATGGTGCTGATGGTGCTGATGGTGCTGATGGTGCTGATGGTGCTGATGTTCATCCACAACCTGTTTTATCGCACCTACGATTCGATCACGCGCCGTCGTAGTCGATCAGGGTTGAGATGCAGTTCTACCTGTTGATGGCGCTGGCGACGCTCAGTTGGTACGGCTTCGAGAAAGTCTGGTTAAAGGCCGCGACGTGGCGTTTTTATTGATCTTGGATTCAAAGATGAAAAAGCCCCTTGCAGCTTGTCCACTGGACCTTATAAGCTATCAAGTTCATAGTGATAACACGCTCAATGACTCAGCAGCAACGCTTTAAGCTTCGCGCGCAGATCGGCCAAGCAATCAGCCGGCACGCCGCTTCTTTTCACGGTGCAATTTTTGATCCAGCGACTTCGCCTGATCCGTGAGCACCGCGCTGGCCACGCCGCCTACCTCGACCGCGACTTCAAATCGATACTGACTGATCTGCGTGTTCATCGGGCAGTATTCCACCAGCCCGGTCTTGCGGTTGTGGGTCAGCCGAGCAAGCTACCGCACCGGCGTCAGGGGACGGTGAATGAAGCCGGCTCCACGCGCGTGAGTGACTTGCCTGGGCTGGCGTTGCTCGCCATGTCCAGCCGCGCGCTGTACTCGCCCTTGGGCAGATCGAGCCAGACTTCGGTCTGGCCGCCTACGAAATCCAGCAGCTCGGGCTTCTGGCCGGTGCGCTCCAGGGTCAGGCGAAAGTGGCCGGTCTCGGCTGCTTTGCCGCCCACGCTTGCCACGTTCAACCCGCTTGCGTGAAACTGCACGCGCATCGGCATCTTGCTCACCACTGCCTTGTTGGCCGGGCTGAGCAACTCCACTCTCGGCGGGCCGACCAGTGCTTTTTTGTCAACATCGGCATTGCGCTTGGTCACGGTGAACTTCAGTTCCTTGCTGTAGATGAAATACACCACGTGGTCGCCGTCGGCCAAAAGCAGCCTGACGGTGTGTTCGCCCGGCGGCAGATCGACCACCGATTCCATCTGTCCCTTGCCGAAGTGAACATAGTTCTCGTTGAACGGAAGCGGCTTTTTAAGGTCGATCGGCAGCGCCTGATCGACGAGCAGATGGTGGTGCCCGGCCCGCCCGGCCCAGTGCTTGGCTGGAACCAACCCGCGCTGGGTCAGCCCGAACTTTAGGACGAACGGCGCCTCGACCTTCGCGCCGTCTTGCAGATTCGTGAAGTAAGCGTCCGGCACACCATGAGGCGGCGGAACCACCCATTGGTGGAGCACGATTTCGCCCTTGGTGGAAGAGGCGTCGCCGTCGGTCTTTGCTGGCGCTGCCGGTTTGGCGCGGGCAGGCGGCTGTGTGGTGGCCGACGGTGGCTTGGCGGCCGGGCTATCGTTGGCTGCGGGGCTGGGTTGCGCGGACACGGCCGAACTCAGCATCGCGGCGCCGGCAAATGCCAGCAAGACAGTGCCGATGTTCGTTTTTCTGAAAACAACGGCATTGCTTTTTTCTTCATCAGTGGACATCACCCATTATCGCGAGGGATGCAACCGGATCTGTGTCGGCGGGCAGGCTGACGGTTAGTGTGGGTCAACGTGTTCAAAACAAGTCGGCAGCCGGGCGCAGCGCCGGCGCCAGATTTGCCCCAGGCTCTGGCAGCGCGAGCGCGCGCTGTCGATCGGCCCTCACACCCCATTCACGACGCGATCTTGTGCACGGCCTGCTTGACCCAACCGAAACCAATCCGCTCCTGCTCCAGCCGCAGCGCGAGCGCAATCCGGTTGTCGCGCAGGTCGTCGAACAGCGCCCGCTCGGCGGCATCGAGGCGCGGCAGATCATGCAGCACCTGATTTTTTTCCTCGCCCCACAAAGCCTCATGCGCCATCAGAGTTGAGCGATCCATCAGCAGCGATCGGACGTGCGCAAAGCGACTTCTGAGCTGGTCGAGGATGGCGAAGCCGTGGGTGTCGATGTCGCCCCAATAGTGGATCGTGCAGCGATCGAGCCAGCGCGCCCGGGCGTGCGCATTCCAGCCGTAGCCGGCGCCGAACAACACGATGCTGCGTGCCACTAGCGGAAACGCGAGGAAGTTGGTTTCGTTCTCGGTGATGAAGACGCGGGCCAGCGGAAGATCGAGCGCGGCGAAGCTGTCGGCGTCCAAGGTGATGTCGGGCAGAGACCCCGCCGGCGCGCCAGGCAGCAGGTTCAGCGCGGGGTCGAGCACGCGAAACCGGATGCGCTCGGATTTGTCCAGCAAACCGTAGCGCGCATTGAAGCGCGCCGCGCCCGCCTGCGCCGCATCGATCGCATCGGCCGGCAAGGCGCGATCGAGCCATTCGGCCAGCACGCCGCGGTGTGATTCGATGAATTTGCTGTGCACACCGGGCAAGTCGATCTGGCGAAGATAGATGCCAGGGCGCGGGCGCTGGTGCAGCCAGCCGACGACGGCGAGCAACCGCTCCCACTCGCCTTCCAGTTCGAGCGCGGCGAGCGGCCGTTTTGCGAGCCAGTCGAGTAGCGCGGGCTGGTGGCTGCGCGTGCTGTCGATCAGTTGCCTGAAACGCGCGGCTTCGGCGCGTTTGCCGATCAGCGTGAGAGCGCTGTCCATGTCGTCGACCCAGACCGACTGCGGCACCCGTTGCGATCCGAGCACGCGATGCTTCACCGCGCGCCATTCAATGCGCACTTGCCGCAGCGCGGTCAGCTCCGCAATCCAACCGCGCACGGCCTCGAAGCGATCGGCCAGCTCGGTCGAGGTTGGGCCGACCAAGGCCAATCGCAGTGGGAAAAGCTGCTCCTCGTCGAGCAGGCTGTGCAACAAAACGCCACGATCCCAAAGCCGGCGCAGTTGTACGCGCAACTCGGCTTGGCCGGTCCAGGTCATGTAGCCCCCACGCTTGCCACTGCGTGTGCTGCGCTGCCCCCCGAGGGGGCGCAGCCTTGCTTGGGGCGGCCCAGCGCGGCGGCTGTCGCCCCCACGCTTG
>JBDTRV010000126.1:0-7123 GCA_039931475.1 Burkholderiales bacterium
CCGGTCATCCGAATCCAAAATCGGGATGAGCTCAGATTCCGAGCCACTCCCCTAGCGCCATCAAGGACTTCTGATCGTATGCGGCGAACCCCTTCCACTTGGTCGCTGCGAGCTTTTGCTTGCCCTCGTCGGTCGCGTCGAGCGTGACGAAATATTCGCGCACCGCCCTGACCTGCGCATCGCTGATCGACGCGCTGGCAATGATGTGCTTGATCGGCACCGGCCTGGATTCAAAGACGACCTTTCCGCCCTTGGCTTTCCAGCCCTTGATCGTGGCGGAAGAAGCCGTGGCGCCCGCTTTGGTCAGGTTGTTTTCGACGAAGAACGGCACCGCATCCTGATAGCGCGTGTAGCTGTAGTTGACCTTGTTCGCGTCGCCCATCGCGTCGCGAATGGTGGCTCGAACGATCCAGGCAGTGATGGAATCCGCGTCGGGCGCGCCGAGCGAGCTGCCTTTCAGGTCTGCAAGCGTATTGAGCGGCGAGTCGGCGTTCACCAAAAAGCTGGCCCGGTATTGCTCGAAGCCCTTGGTCACGGCCACCAGACGATAGCCATCGTTCTTCATGGCTGCGATCGAGATATGGGCTGGGTGCACCAGCGCGAGGTCGTAGGCCTTCTCGGCCAACCCCTCTTTGAGTATGCTGTAGCTCGATATTGGCTCGACGGTGACGGGTGCTTTGAGGATTTTGGACAGATCGGCCGCGATCGCCGCATACTTCGCGCGGATTTCATCGTTCGTCACACGATAGGTCACGCCTTCGTTCACCGCGAAAACAAAGGCATGAGAGGCAGTCGTGGCCAGTGTCAAGGCAAGGGCCAGCGTCAAACGCGAAAGAGTGGGTTTCATGAGGGTGTTGAGCAGGTAGGGAATCGGTCGATGGTGCAAAGCTTGAACCCAAGCATTTTCCGCGCCTCTGGTTTGCGCGTGCGCACGTGGAGGCGCGATGAAATTCCCCTTGCGCGGCCTTTCTCACACGAGTTGGCATCGCGTCTGGCGGGGCGCGTTCGCGGCGGGCCGTGCGCACCGCGGAATCGTTGCAAAAGCCGCGCAACCGCTGCAGCGTACGTCGCCCTCCCATCGTGACCGATCCAGACCCGCACCACCTGCGGCGCTTCGTCGATGCGCAAGAGCCGGTCATCGACCGGGTCCACGCCGAACTGGCAGCTGGGCGCAAGGCAAGTCACTGGATGTGGTTCGTGTTTCCACAACTCAAGCAATTGGGCAGGAGTGGTACGGCGCGCCACTTCGGCATCGACTCGCGCGAAGAGGCGATCGCTTACTGGCGACACCCGGTTCTCGGGCCGCGCCTGCGGCAATGCACGCAACTGGTCTTGGGCGTGGAAGGCAAGAGCGCGCACGACATCTTCGGCTCGCCCGACGACCTCAAGTTCAGATCGTGCATGACCTTGTTCGGCGCAGTCGAGCCGGAAGAACCAATATTTCAGCAGGCGCTGGCGCGCTACTTCGATGGCCAGAGCGACGAAAAAAACACGGACACTGTTGGCCGGCTGATGGGCCGCCGTTCGGCTCGAGGCACGATCTCGATCAGCGGCTGGCGCAACGATGCCAAAGAAGGGCGCCTGATGTCGGGACGGGACGACGGCCAAATCAATTCATCAATTCAGTTTCAACCATCAACACACGAACGAGACTCCATGGCCAGAATTTCCTACGCCGACCAGAGCAACCCCGAGATCGCGCCGCTGATCGGCCGCATCAAGAAAGAGCGCGGCAAGGTGCTCAACCTGTACGCCATGTTGCTGCACAGCCCGCCGGTGGCCGAAGGCTGGCTGAAATTTTTCACCGCGATCCGCCAGCAAGGCTCGCTTTCGGGCCGGCTGCGCGAACTCGTGATCATGCACATTGCCGTCATCAACAAGGCCGAGTACGAGTTCGCTCAGCACGTGCCGTTCGCCCTGAAGGAAGGCATCACACAGGCGCAACTCGACGCCCTGCGCGAAGGTCGGCTCGATGCTTTCGAAGATCTGGAGCGAAGCGTGCTGGCCTATGCCGATTCGATGACACGCGAGGTGCATGTGCCCGATGCGGTGTTCGATGCGGTCAGGCCGCGCTTCAATGAACGAGAACTGGTCGAGCTGACGGCGACGATCGCGGGCTACAACCTGGTGTCGCGCTTTTTGGAGGCGCTCGAGATCGATCAGGAATAGGTGATGCCGACGAACACGGCGGAAAGCAAGTTCAACGGATGCGGCGCCCGCGAGTCGGTCCGTGCAATGCCCTGCGTTGTCTTGCGGCCTGGTCCGCCGGCGCTTCGCCTAAGCTTTCGGGCATGGAAAGCGCCGACCCTTTCAACCTGCAGCGCTTTTACGGCGGCCGGCCGGATGACTCGACGATTGCGCTTCTGGAGCATTGATTCCCCTCGGCACAGGGCGAACCCTCTCGACCTGCGGCCGGCGCAGACCTATAGTGAGTCGGCATCAAGCCGGCAGCGCCCGGAGTGCGAGCGACGCGGGCCGGTGCGCCCCGCACCGGCCCTTGTTGCCGCTCTGCCCGCACAACCACCTGGAGACAACATGTTCCGCAAACTCTCGATCGCCGCAACCCTCATTTCACTGGCCGCGGCCCCGTCCAGCCTCCTGGCCGCCGAGGCTACTTCCACTGCTCCCGCGGCAGCCACCCCTCCATTCCAAGCCGCCCCGCCGCCATCCCCCGGCCGCCGCCGCTGCGGCGCCGCCTGCCTGGCAACAAGGACGCGGCGGGGACATGGCCAGCTCCACCCTCGCCCCGGTGCCCGGCAAGCTGACGACGACGCCAGCCAGCCAGCCAGATCCCGGTCGACAAACTCAAGCTGCCGGAAGGCTTCAAGATCGAGATCTGGGCCACCGGCATGCCCGGCGCACGGGCCATGGTGCGCGGTGAAAGCGGCAAGGTCTACATTGGCACGCGCGCGATCGGGCGGGTCTACGAAGTGACCGACAAGGACGGCCAGCGCACCAGCCGGGTCGTGGTCGACAAGCTCACCCAACCGGCCGGCGTGGAGCTGTCGAAAGACGGCACGCTGTACGTGATTGCGATCGACAAGGCGCTGCGCTTTGACGGCATAGAAAAAAACCCCGACGTGAAGCCGGTCGACATGACCGAGGCCTTCAAGCTGCCGCCCGAGCAGCACCATGCCTGGAAGTACATCAAGTTTGGCCCTGACGGCAAGCTGTACGTGCCTTTCGGCGCGCCGTGCAACATCTGCGAGCCGCCGCCGGAATACGCGCAGATCCGCCGCTACAACGCCGACGGCTCCGGCATGGAGGTGGTCGCGCGCGGCGTGCGCAACACGCAGGGCTTCGACTGGCATCCGGTGACGAAGGAAATGTGGTTCACGGATCACGGCCGCGACTGGCTCGGCGACGACACGCCGGAAGACGAGCTCAACCGCATGACCAAAACGGGCGAGAACTTCGGCTTCCCGTACTGTCATGCCGGCGGCATTGCGGACCCGGAGATCAAGAAGGCCAACCCGTGTGACGGCGTGACCTTGCCGGTGACCACGATGGGTCCGCACGCCGCGGTTATGGGCGCGCACTTCTACACCGGCGGCATGTTCCCGGCCGAGTACAAGAACGTGCTGTTCGTCGCGCGCAAGGGTTCGTGGAACCGCACCAAGAAGTTCGGCTACGACGTGGTCATCGTGCGCACCGACGCCGACGGCAAGAACCCGAAGATCACGCCGTTCGTGAGCTTTCTGAACGAAGCCGACAACACCTTCCTCGGCCGGCCGACCTATTTCCTGCAGATGCCGGACGGGTCGATGCTGCTTTCGGACGAGCAGCTCGGTGCCATTTATCGCATCTCGTATGCGCGCTGAGCCACGGCCAAGTCTTGGCCGACGCAGCTCGCGGGGAGGCGCACGGCGGGCGGCCGCCGCCGCGGCGCTCGCCGCGCTGCTGGTGATCGCGCCTGGCGTCGCGAAATCCGACCCGAACGCCGAGACGCTCGCCAAGTGCGCCGCGTGTCACGGCCCGGGCGGCAATACCACCGTGCCGCAGTTTCCCTCGATCGCGGGCCAGCCCGCTACCTTCATCGAAAACCAGCTCGTGATCATGCGCGAAGGCTTGCGCGATGTGCCGGCGATGAAGGAAGTGGTTGCGGGTATGAAGGACGAGGAAATTGTCGAGCTCGCCAAGCACTTCGCCGCGCAGCCGTTCAAGCCGAACGCGAGGGCGCCGGACGCCGAAAAGGCGCGTTTGGGCGCCGAAATAGCGCGTGCAAGGTTGTGTTCGACCTGCCACCTGGCCAACTATTCGGGCCAACAACAGGTGCCACGCATCGGCGGTCAGAACGAGGCCTATCTCGTCGAATCGATGAAGCAGTTTCGCGACAACCCGGGGCCGGGCCGCGACACGATCATGGCTTCGACCTTGCGCGGCCTGACCGACGCGGACCTGGCCAGCCTGGCCAACCATCTCGCCAATTTCAAGCCATAGCGGCGTGCAGGCGTCGGCACCGACATAGCTCGCGCCAGCGGGTAGCGGTCGCCGATGGCAACGTCGCTCGACGCGGCGGTCGAGACGATCTCGCGCGACATCACGCCGTAGCCGTGCATGAGGTTGATGCCCGCATCCAGCGTCTGACGGATCAACTGGCGGCTCGCTTCCTCGTCCAGGGTCCACTCATGCGCGCCTCGCCTCGGTTCGCCATAGGTCATGCAGTCCAGACACAGCTTGGACACTTTGAGGCCAGTACGGCCTACACGGGTGGTATCAACGGAGCTCCCGTGCAACTGGAAATCAAGTCTTTTTGCTGATGCTCATCTTCATCCAACAGCGGCCACGCAGCAAACCGCTGCGGCGTACTTGAAAGATCACCCTGCCTGCGCGAACGGCAATCAGACCGCAAAGGCATGAACAATGCTTACGGCTGATGCTGGAAACCCGGATAGCCTAAAGCCGCACTTCGCGCTATTTTGTTGCCTGGCCCAACCAAGTTGACCGCGTGCTTGCCGCCACACCTTGAAATTGCTGCCCGCCTGTTCATAACCGGAGATGCCCATGACTTTCACCCCCACGATCCGCCGCCGAGCCCTTGCTTCGCTGTGCGTCGCCGCCCTGCTCGCAAGCGCCGCCGCCGCGCAGGCAAAAGACACCGTCAAGCTCGCGTTCATTGGCCCCCTGACCGGCGGCGTCGCGGCGAACGGCCTGGGCGGGCGCAACTCGACCGAGCTCGCAGTGCGGCTGCGCAACGAAGACCCGAAAGCTAAATACACCTACGAACTGGTGGTGCTTGACGACGAGTGCAAGCCGAACGTCGGGGTGCAGGTCGCAACCAAGGCCGCGGCCGACAACTCGATCATCGCGGGCGTCACGCACTATTGCTCGGCGGTCGCGATGAGCGCGGTGGACGTCTATCACAAGTTCGGGCTGCCGGTGGTGGTCTGGGGCGCGGTGCTGCCGGATGTGACCTACGGCAATGACTACAAGGAGATCCACCGAGTCAACGGCACCATGATCAACCAGAACGAGGTCGCCGCGCAGTTCATGCTGGGCCAGGGCTACAAGCGCTGGGCCGTGATCCACGACACGACCGACTACGGCAAGGGACACAACAAGGTGTTCAGCGAATTCCTCACCAAGGGCGGCGGCGAGATCGTCGGCACCTTTGGCGTCACGGCGGATCAGCAGGACTTCACGGCCGAACTCACGAAGGTCAAGGAACTGAAGCCCGAGGTGATCTACTTCGGCGGGCTGACGCCGATTGGCATCCGCATCCGCAGCCAGATGGACAAGCTCGGCATCAAGGCAGCGTTCCAGGGCACCTCGGGAATCAAGTCGGCCGCGTTCCCGGAAGGGCTCGGCAATGAGCTAGCCGAAGGTTCTCTCTCGTTCATCGAAGGCGCGCCGGCGGAGAAATTGCCGGGCGGGACCGCGTTCATCGCCGACTACAAGAAAGCGGGTTTTTCCGAACCGGCTGAAGCCTACGGCGCGTTCGCGTTCGCCGCGGCGAACCTGATCATGGATGCGATCGAGAAGGTCGGACCGGACCGCAAGAAGGTGCGCAATATGTTGAACGCAACGAAAGATGCGAACACCGTGATCGGCAAGGTCACGTTCGACGACCACCGCCAGAACATCGTGCCGCTGATCTCCAAGTACGTGGTGCAGGACGGCAAGTGGGTGCTTTGGGAAGACAGCGAATACGCGAGCGGCAAGCGCAAACTGCCGGGCCGCTGATTGAACGCTCACCGCTTTTTCTGTTGAACCGGGCCAGCCGCGATGAGCCTTGACATCCTTCTTCAGTACGTGATGAACACGCTGATGCTGGGCATGATCTACGCGATGGTCGCGGTCGGCTTCACGTTGTTCTTCGGAGTGCTGGACGTCATCCAGTTCTCGCACGGCGACGTGCTGATGCTCGGCGGCTTCACCGGCCTGGCCACTTACGGCGCGGTCAGCGCGACTGGCATCGCGAACCCATGGGTGTTGCTGCTGGCGATGCTGATCGCGTCGCTGGCGGTGACGGCGGCGGTCGGTGCGTTCGCGGCACGCTTCCTGGTGCTGCCGCTGAAGAACGCGCCGCCGATCAACACGTTGCTCGTCACGTTGATGTTCGGCCTGGCGCTGCGAGAGGCGGTGCGGCTGTTTTATCCGAACGGCTCCAACCCGAAGCCGTTTCCGCGGTTGCTGCCGGACGATGTCCTGCACATCGGCGGCATTGGGCTGCGCATCGACAGCCTGCTGCTGCTGGCAGCGGGCCTCGCCACGATCATCGGCGTGCACCTGATGATCACGCGCACCAAGCTGGGCCTCGCGATCCGCGCGGTCGCGCAGGACGGGGAGACGGCGCGCGTGATGGGCATCGACTTCCAGCGGGTCGTGCTAATCACATTCGCGCTCGGCTCGGGCCTGGCTGCGATCGCCGGAATGATCAACGGACTTTATTACAACGAGATCAACTTCGGCATCGGGCTGCTGCTCGGCGTGATCGGTTTCTCCGCCGCGATCCTGGGCGGGCTTGGCAATTTCCTCGGGGCCATCCTGGGCGGCTTCCTGTTCGCCGCGCTGCAGACCTTCGGCGCCGTGGTGCTGCCGATGCTGGTGCCGGCGATAGCCAGCGCCTACAAGGATGTGTTCGCGTTTGCAATGGTGATCCTGCTGATGGCGTGGCGGCCGA
>JBDTRV010000127.1:0-7108 GCA_039931475.1 Burkholderiales bacterium
TGCGCGACCTGCGCGACCTGCGCGACCTGCGCGATACTGAGGTCCACCATGGTTTCTCCCTCGCCGATCAACCCCTCACACAATCCTTCGCGCAGCTACGACCTGATCGTCTTCGACTGGGACGGCACCCTGTTCGACTCGACAAAAATCATCGTGCGGTGCATTCAGGAAGCGATTCGCGACGTGGGTGGCACCGTGCCGGACGAGCGCGGCGCCGCCTGGGTGATCGGCATGGAGCTGGGGCAGGCACTGGCCCATGCGGCACCGGACGTACCGAAGGAAAAGTACCGCGAGCTCGGTGATCGCTACCGCCACCATTACTTCGCGCACCAGCACGACATCGCGCTGTTCGATGGCGTGCTCGAACTGCTTGCTGAACTGAAGTCGCAGGGCCAGAGACTGGCGATTGCCACCGGCAAGAGCCGGCGCGGGCTGGACGAGGCCCTCACGGCGGTCGAAATGGCCGGTCTGTTCGATGCCTCCCGCACGGCGGACGAGACCAAAGGCAAGCCGCATCCCAGAATGCTGCTCGAACTGATGGAGCATCTTCAGGTCACGCCGGCCCGCACCCTGATGATCGGCGACACCACGCACGACCTGCAAATGGCGCTGAATGCTGGCTGCGCGGGAGTGGGCGTGGCCTATGGCGCACACGAGCACGACGGGCTGTTCGCGCTGTCGCCCCGGTTGGTTGCCCACACGGTGCGCGAACTGCACGACTGGTTGCTGGCCCATGGATAGACCATACGGCCGCCGAGGCAGCCCAATGCAGGAACCGCTGGGCGAGTCCATCGCGCTATGCAATTCGGGCGATCTGCAAGACGGCGGCCTCGCGGTGCCGTTCGACGTTATCTACATGGGTCAGACCTGCCGCGCCTTCGCGATCCGCTACGAGGGCAAGGTGCACGCCTACCTGAACCGCTGCACCCACGTCGCGATGGAGCTCGACTGGCAGCCCGACCGTTTCTTCGACGAAACCGGCCATTGGCTGGTCTGCGCGAGCCACGGCGCGATCTACCGGCCCGACACCGGCGCCTGCAGCGGCGGGCCCTGCCGCGGCCCGCTCGTCGCCATCGCCCTGGCCGAGCGCGACGGCGTGGTCCACTGGCATACTGAGCCGCACCTACAGCCTGTCGTTTTCTAACGAGCCCTTTCCCATGAGCGATCCCTACGGGCCGCGCGGCCCCAGCCCCGATCCATTGCCCTCCGAAGCGCTGCTGCGCGATTCAAAGATCGACCGCGACTCGGTTGCTTCCGGGGCGCCAAGCCAATGGGAGCGACGCACGCTGGAGCGCCTTGCATTCGCCACGCTGGCCGAGCAGAAGTCCGCTCGGCGCTGGCGCATCTTCGTGCGGCTCGCGTGGCTCTTGTTCTTCATCGCGATCGCGTGGCTGGTTTTCCATCGGTCCGCTCCCGGCGCCGCTTCCATGGCGACGCCGCACACGGCGGTGGTCGAGATCCGCGGCGAGATCGCGCCGGAGGCCAATGCCAGCGCCGAAAACGTCGTCGCGGCCATGCGCAGCGCGCTCGAAGACAGCGGCTCCAAGGCGCTGGTGCTGCTCATCAACTCGCCCGGCGGCAGCCCGGTGCAAGCCGGCATGATGAACGACGAAATCCGGCGCCTGAAGGCCAAGCACGGCAAGCCGATCTACGCGGTGGTCGAAGAGTCCTGCACCTCGGCCGCCTACTACATTGCTGCGGCAACCGACAAGATTTACGTTGACAAGGCCAGCATCGTCGGCAGCATCGGCGTGCTGATCGACGGCTTCGGTTTTACCGGCCTCATGGACAAGCTCGGCATCGAGCGGCGGTTGCTCACTGCCGGCGACAACAAGGGTTTTCTCGATCCGTTCAGCCCCCAGACCGAGAGGCAACGCGCCTATGCGCAGCAGATGCTCGATCTGGTGCACAAGCAGTTCATCGAGACCGTGAAAGCCGGCCGCGGAGACCGGCTGAAGGAAGTGCCCGAGATGTTCAGCGGCCTGTTCTGGACCGGCCAGCAAGCGATCGAGCTCGGGCTGGCCGATGGGCTGGGCAGCATCGACTTCGTGGCACGCGAAGTGGTCAAGGCCAGTGAACTGGTGGACTACACGCGGCGCGACAACGTGGCCGAACGGCTGTTCAAGCGGTTCGGCGTCGCGGTCGGCGAGGGCAGTGCGCGGGTGCTGAAAGAAATGCCAGGGCTGCGCTGAGGTTCGCAAGTGCTAGTCGCTCACTCCCCACGAGGTTCGAGTGACGCCGGGCGATAACTCGATGCGCAGCTACTACGCGGCGCGCGCTCCCGGGTACGACGAGATCTATCGAAAAACCAAGAGCGGCAGGCCGATCTGCGCTCGATCGAGCGCTGGTTGCCGCCGTTGTTCGAGGGCAGCCGGGTACTCGAGGTCGCTTGGGGCACCGGCAAATGGACGCAGCTCATCGCGCCGTTCGCGAGCGGCGTGACGGCGATCGATTCGTCCCCGGAAACCATTCGCATCGCAAGAGATCGTGTAGCTGCGAACAACGTCGAGTTTCAGGACGGCGACCCTTTTGAGCTGCCGCGTTTTTCGACTCGGTTCGACGCCGCGTTTGCGGGCTTCTGGTGCTCGCACGTTCCGATCGATCGTCGTCGGCAGTTCTTGCTGGGGCCGAACGGCGCGCTCCGGCCGGGAACACCGACCAGTCGCGCGTGCTGGGCGCCGGCGGTTCCAGCCATCGGATCGTCAAGAATTCTCCGACCGGGCCCGAGCTCGAGGCGTTGGTCGCGGCTTTGGGAGAGCAGGCCATCGTCACGACCTGGCCGTTCTACTGGGCGATGGAGTATGTCGCCAGCCCTGGGTAGAGCATCCCTGTTTCCCAATTCAGCGCCCAAGCCCGAATACGGTTGGTAGATCGCCCGGGGAATCGGTTTGCTGGTGCCACGTTCTGATGGTCAGGCTCCGCACCCGAGCGCCTTCGAGCGTGAGTCCGCTGGCGAACGAGAGCCGTGTGTCGGGCCGCAGCGTTTGCAGTAGCGCCTTCCACAGAGCTGCATTGCGATACGGCGTTTCGATGAACAGTTGAGCCTGACCAGTCTTGAGCGCGAGCGATTCGAGCTCGCGGATGCGGCGGCGGCGACCATCGGCGTCCTGCGGTAAATAGCCGACAAACGCAAACTCCTGTCCATTCAGTCCACTAACGGCGAGCGCGAGCAGCAAGGCGCTCGGGCCGACCAGGGGCACCACCTCGATCCCGAGGTCGTGCGCCGCCCGAACCACCGATGAGCCGGGATCGGCCACGGCTGGCATGCCGGCTTCGCTGACGAGGCCGACGTCATGCCCGGCGAGCGCTGGTTGCAGCAGCGGCCGCGCGTCGAAGTTGCCGGCGTGGTCGCCCTTCTTGTGCACTTCGCGCGGCAGTTCGACGATTTCAAGCGTTTGCAGTGGGGCGGCGAGGCCGCAAATCGGGTCGATTCGCTTAAGGTAGGCCCGCGTCGTCTTGGCGTTTTCGCTGATCCAGTGCGTGAGGCGCGCGGCGATTTGCAAAGTGCCCAATGGCATCACGTCGCCCAGCGGCGTTTGTATTGCGCAACCGAAGTCGAGCGGCGCGGGCACCAGGTACAGCTTCCCGTAGCTCATGTGGCCCCGATGCTTGCCACTGCGTGTGCTGCGCTGCCCCCTGTGGGGGATGGAGCTTGCTCGGGGCGGCCCAGCGCGGCGGTCAATGTGGCCCCCACGCTTGCCACTTTGTGTGCTGCGCTACCCCCCATGGGGGCTGGAGCTTGCTCGGGGCGGCCCAGCGCGGCGCTCATGGCACACACAGTCCCGCAGCGCGCAGCAGCCGGCAGGTGCGAATCAGCGGCAGGCCGATCAGCGCGGTCGGGTCGTCGCTTTCGATCGAGTCGAGCAACGCGATTCCGAGGCCCTCGCTTTTGGCGCTGCCGGCGCAGTCGTAGGGCTGCTCGGCTTGCAGGTACGACTCGATTTCGGCGTCGGCGAGGCTTCGAAAGCGCACCTGCACCGGGGCCAGTTCGGCGCGCGCGAAGCCCGACTCGCGGCAGACGACCGCGACCGCGGTATGGAAGACCACATGGCACCCGCTCATGCGCCGCAGTTGCTCCGTCGCTCGCTCATGGTTTCCGGGCTTGCCGAGCGCCGCGCCGCCCAGGTCGGCGACCTGATCGGAACCGATCACGACGGCTGCCGGTTGTCGCGCCGCCACCGCATTGGCCTTGGCCAGCGAAAGCCGCAGCGCGAGCGCGCGCGGCGTTTCGCCATCCAGCGCCGCCTCGTCGACACCGGGTGATTCGACCTCGAACGCAAGCCGCAGCCGCGCGAGCAATTCGCGCCGGTACACCGAGGTCGAGGCCAGCACGAGCCGGCGCGGCAAGGGCTTCCGAAGGGCTGAATCCATGCGCCGATTCTCATACACTGAACGGCATGAAAAGCAGCTTTGATCCGTCCCGGCTCGACGTTGTCGACTTCGCGCGCGAAGGCGTGACGCTCGATACAAGCGATTCGATGGCCAACTTCCCGCGATTGGCGGCCGAGGCCAGCGCGCCGACCGACGGGCGCCTGGTGCGCTGGTCGGCAACTGGAGAGTCGCGAGCCAGCGCCGGCCGAACCGCGCAGCCGTGGCTGCACCTGCAGGCGCAAGCAGCGTTGCCGATGACCTGTCAGCGCTGCCTCGAACCGGTCGACGTGGCGCTCGCGGTCGATCGCCGATTTCGTTTCGTCGTCGGCGAGGATGCGGCGGCGGCGGAAGACGAGGACGCGGAAGAAGACGTGTTGGCGCTTACGCCGGCATTCAACCTCGGAAAGTTGGTCGAGGATGAGCTATTGATGGCGTTGCCGGTGGTTCCGACGCATGAGCAGTGCCCGGTCAAGGTCAAGCTTGCGGTGGCCGACCCGGGGTTCGATGCAAGCCTCGAAGCCGCGGAAAGTCCGTTCGCCGCGCTGGAGCGGCTGCGGTCACCGAAGAAAAGCTGATCGCTCCTGGACGGCGGGCCCGGCGGCCTATTCCGGCCAACCAAGGGCGGCTGGCTATAATTGCGGGTTCCGCGCCGATTTTTCGAGCGAGGCAAATCGCCCCGCCGCTCGGCCACAAAATACCGACACTCCACAGGAGCCATCATGGCTGTCCAGCAAAACAAGAAGTCGCCTTCCAAGCGCGGCATGCATCGCTCGCACAACGCACTGACAGTACCCGGCATCGCGGTCGAGCCGACCACCGGCGAAACCCATTTGCGGCATCACATCAGCCCGAATGGCTACTACCGCGGTCGCCAGGTCTTGAAGAACAAGACCGAGGCCTGAGCCTTGCCTGTCCCGCGCGTGCACCGGGCGGGACACGATCGTTTCATCCTGCGTTGTCGTCTTAGCTCGCCGGCCAAGCGTTGAACGATCCGACCTTGCGTGCGGTGCCGCCCGAGCCGAGCGATCACAGCGCTAATTCGGTTGACGCCGCATCCGGCGCCGCGCCTCGCCCTTCGGTCGACGAATCGGTCATCACACACTCGCCCGGCATTGTTTCACCCGGCGCTCGACCTGCTCGTGCCGAGTTTCCCAGCGCCGCAAAGCCCACGGCCGTAAGCGCGCCGTCGCCGCTCTCATCCATCACGCTTGCCGTCGATTGCATGGGCGGCGATCATGGGCCTAGCGTCACGTTGCCGGCGTGCGCGCAGTTCCTCGAACGCCACCCAGACGCCGAGCTGCTCCTCGTCGGGCTGCCCGACGCCTTGGCGAGCTTTTCCCATCCACGAGCGCGCATCGTCGCAGCCAGCGAAGTCGTGACGATGGCCGACAGCATCGAGATCGCGCTGCGCAAGAAAAAAGACTCGTCGATGCGTGTTGCGATCCAGCAGGTCAAGAACGGCAGCGCCCAGGCCGCCGTGTCGGCCGGCAACACCGGCGCGTTGATGGCGATCGCGCGCTACCTGCTCAAGACGCTCGAAGGCATCGACCGACCCGCCATCGCCGCGCAAATTCCGAATGCCACTGGCGGCGCGACCACCGTGCTCGATCTGGGAGCAAACGTCGACTGCACGGCCGAACACCTGCTTCAGTTCGCAGTGATGGGCTCGGCCCTGGTATGCGTGCAAGGCGGCGGCGACAATCCGAGTGTGGGATTGCTCAACATCGGCGAAGAAGCGATCAAGGGCAGTGAAACCATCCGCAAGGCCGGCGAACTGTTGCGGGCGGCGGCGGCCTCCGGCGACCTGAATTTCTTCGGCAATGTCGAAGGCAACGACATCTACAAAGGCACTACCGCGATCGTCGTTTGTGACGGCTTCGTCGGCAATGTGACTCTCAAGGCGAGCGAGGGCCTGGCCAGCATGGTGGGCGGGTTCCTCCGCACCGAGTTCTCGCGCAACTGGTGGACCAAGGCTATCGCGCTGCTGGCCTCGCCGATTCTCGACGCATTCAAGAGACGGGTCGATCACCGGCGCTACAACGGCGCCGCGCTGCTGGGCCTGCGCGGCCTGGTGTTTAAGAGCCACGGTTCGGCCGATCAATTGGCATTCGGAATCGCGCTGGCCCGGGCGTATGATGCTTCGCGGAACCGGCTGCTCGAGCGCGTGCAGCGCCGCATCGCTCACGTAGCTCCGCTGCTGGACGAGCTTGAAGCGCTAGGCTGAGGCACGTTCGGCCGAGTGTTGCCCCGGTATCGGCCCGGTCTCGCGAGAACAGGGCTTGCTGCCCATCCATCAAAACAATCACGATGAAAAGACGCTACTCCCGCATCGCCGGCACCGGCAGCTATCTGCCGCCCAGGCGGTTGTCAAACGCCGAGCTTGCCGCCGAACTGGCTGAAAAGGGCGTGGAGACTTCCGACGAATGGATCGTCGAGCGCACCGGCATCCGGGCGCGCCATTTCGCCGCGGCTGATGTGGGGTGCAGCGATTTGGCATTCGAGGCCTGCACGCGGGCGCTTGACGCGGCCGGCTGCAGCGCGGCGGACATCGATTTGATCGTGCTCGCGACCTCCACGCCAGACATGGTGTTTCCATCGAGTGCGTCAATTCTGCAGCGCAAGCTTGGCGTTCACGGTTGCCCCGCGTTCGACTTGCAGGCGGTGTGCAGCGGCTTCGTCTACGCGCTGGCGGTGGTCGATTCGATGATCCAGACCGGCGCCGCGAACCGCGCGCTGG
>JBDTRV010000128.1:0-7067 GCA_039931475.1 Burkholderiales bacterium
AAAACAGGAGCGGTCATGAATACTTCGATGCAGTCCAGGCGCAGGTTTCTCGGCGGCAACCTCGCCTTGGCGTTTGCAGCAGGTCTCGGCGCGAGCGGCGCAGGCCGTGCGGCGGAGCCATCGGCGGCGTTGCGCATCGTGTGTGTCGGGCCGGCCGGAAGCACTCCGGACATCGTGGCACGGCGGTTCGGGCAGAGCCTGGCCAGTCATTTCCCCGGAGGCGTCGTGGTCGACAACCGGCCGGGCGCCGGCGGGCAGATTGCAATCAATGCGCTCAAGCAATCACCTCACGACGGTGCGACCGTTTTGCTGGCCCAAGGCGCGGTTGCCACGGTCTACCCATATTTGTATCCGAAGCTTGCGTATGACCCGATCGCCGATCTGATGCCGGTGTCGCTGGCCGCCGAAATGACGCTGGGCCTTGCGGTCGGCCCCGCCGTGCCGAACAGCGTGACGAGCCTGCCGAAGCTGGTGGAATGGATGCGCGCTAATCCGGGAGCGGCGAACTACGGTTCGCCGGGTACCGGGACATTGCCGCATCTGCTCGCGGCCATGTGGTTTCGCGAAGCGGGCATCGATGCGCAGCACGTGGTCTACGCCGGCGGTCCGCCCGCGCTGGTCGATCTCATGGGCGGGCGGATTGCGGTGCTGGTATTGCCGGAAGGGCTTCTCCGCCAGCATCAGGCGGCCGGCAGGCTGCGGGTGCTCGCGACGTCTGGCGCGACAAGAACCGGCTATTTGCCCGACGTCGCGACTTTTGCAGAACAGGGCTTCAAGGCGCAGGTGGTGCTCGAATGGTTCGCGTTTTTCATGTCCGGACGGTCGTCGGCAGCCGTCATCGAAAACCTGTCGAGCGACATAAGGCAAGCGGTTGCCGAACCGCAATTCGACTCCGCATTCGCCGACTCCGGAATGGTTGCAGCAGCACGCACGCCGGCGGCCCTTGCACAACGGATCGCGCAGGAGCAGCGCTACTGGGAGGGCGTGCTCCGTGCGACCGGCATTCGGGCTGGATGAGATGGAATCGACCTCGTCAACGACAGTGGACTGGGATGGCGCGGCAGCCGGCTGGAACCGCCACGCCGGCGTGATCCGTACCTGGCTTGCGCCTGCGACCAGCGCAATGCTCGATGCCGCGGGCGTGGCGGCCAATGCACGCGTGCTCGACATTGCGGCTGGTTCCGGAGATCAGACCTTGGATGTCGCGCTGCGGGTAGGAACCGGCGGCCATGTGCTGGCCACCGACAGTTCGCCGGTTTTTCTCGAACTCGCGCGGCAAAACATGCGCAACGCGGGCATGGACCAGGTCGAAACCCGTTTGGCCGACGCGCAGGCGCTGGGTTTGGCCGGCGCCGGCTTCGACGCCGCGGTGTGTCGGCTGGGTTTGATGTTCTGCGAATTGCCCGACCTGGCGCTGTCCGGGATCCGAAGTGCACTGCGGCCACGAGCGCGCTTTGCCACGCTGGTGTTTTCGCAGCCGAGCGCCAATCCTTGTGTCGCCATCATGGCTAAAGTCGCGCGCCGGCACGCGGGCCTGCCGCGAGGCGATCCGTTTGCGCCCGGCGCGCTGATGAGCCTCGGCAAGCCGGGCCACCTGCAGGATTTGCTTGGCGACGCCGGCTTCTCGGACGTGGAAGTGACGGCGGTCGCCGCGCCGTTTCGCATGAGGTCATGCCAGGACTACATTGGGTTCGTGCGCAGTTCCGGCTCGCCGATCATCGGCGTGCTCCACCAGTTGTCGGCGCCGGCGCGGCAGGACGCCTGGGACGACATGGCGGAGCAACTGAACCGGTTCACGCAAGCGGATGGCTGGGAGGGGCCGAACGAATTGCTGCTGGGCTCGGGAGCGGTGCGGCCTTAGCCGTGCAAAATGAACAGCTCCCCGACCTCGGCTGGAGCCGACGCACTGCAGGCGCGTGGCCTTCGGATCACGCGCCGGCACACGAAGACACTCGACAATGCCACTCGACTTCAAACGCTGCTGGACCGACCCGGACCTGGACCTTTATCGCGATACGGCCTGCCGCTTCATTGACGAAGAGATGGCGCCGCACGACGAAGCGGCGCGTGAACGCGGTCATGTAGGGCACGAGATCTGGCGCCGCGCGGGCGAACTCGGGTTGCTGTGTGCCGATATTCCGGAGCAGTTCGGCGGCGGCGGCGGCGACTTTCGGCACGAGGCGGTGTTCTACGAAGAGATGGCGCGGCGCGCGCTGTCGGGCATGAACACTTCCGTTCACAGCATCGTCGCGCATTACTTGCTGAATCACGGCACCGATGAGCAAAAGCGCGCATACCTGCCGCGCATGGCCAAGGGCGAGCTGGTCGGCGCGATCGCGATGACCGAACCTGGTGCGGGCTCCGATCTGCAAGGCATTCTCACGCGCGCGGAAAAGGTCGATGGCCGCTATGTGCTCAGCGGCTCCAAGACCTTCATTACCAACGGATTTCTCGCGGGTCTGGTGCTGGTGGTCGCCAAGACCGATGCCAGCCAGGGCGCGCGCGGTATGTCGATCTTCATCGCCCTGACCGAGGGCTGCAAAGGCTTCAGCGTCGGCCGCGTGCTGGACAAGATGGGCATGCACGCGCAGGACACGTCGGAGCTGTTCTTCGACGGCGTTCGACTCGGCGCGGACCGGCTGCTCGGCGGTGTGCCCGGGCAAGGGTTTTATCAACTGATGTCGGACCTGCCCTACGAGCGGCTCATCATCGGCGTCTCGGCGCTCGCGAGCATGGAAGGTGCGTATGAGGCGACGCTGGCTTACGTGCGCGAGCGCAAGGCGTTCGGCAGACCCATTGCGGAGTTGCAGAACACAAAATTCAAGCTCGCCGAGATCGCTACGCGGATCGTGGTCGGTCGCGCATTCATCGACCGGTGCGTCGAAGATCTGGTCGCCGGTCGGCTCGACACTGCGACCGCATCGATGGCGAAACTGTGGGCGTCGGAGGCGCAAGGCAAGGTCATAGACGAATGCGTGCAACTGTTCGGTGGCTATGGGTACATGATGGAATACCCGGTCGCGCGGATGTACGTCGATGCGCGGGTGCAGCGCATCTACGGCGGCACCAGCGAGATCATGAAGGAAGTGATCGCGCGCTCGTTGTAGTCACTCCAAGCAAAGGGGAACGGAATGCAAGAGGCATACATCGTTGCCACCGCGCGCACCGCCGGTGGCCGCCGAGGCAGCAGGCTTTCGGGCTGGCATCCGGCAGAGCTTGCCGCGCAAGTCCTGGATGCGCTGGTCGAGCGCGCGCGGATGGACGGTGCGCTGGTCGAAGACGTGATCATGGGCTGCGTAGGTCAGGTCGGCGAGCAGTCGTCTAACGTTGGGCGCAACGCGGTGCTCGCGTCGACGCTGCCGGACTCGGTGCCGGGCACCACGATTGACCGGCAATGCGGCTCGTCGCAGCAGGCGCTGCACTTCGCGGCGCAGGCGGTCATGTCGGGAACGATGGACGTGGTGATCGCCGCCGGCGTGGAGTCGATGACGCGGGTGCCGATGGGCAGCCCGGGCATCATGGCGCAAAAGGCCGGGTTGGGCCACTGCCAGAGCCCGGCGATCAACCGTCGCTACGGCGACGCGCCGTTCAGCCAGTTCGTCGGCGCGGAGATGGTCGCGAGCAAGTACGGGCTTTCGAAGGAAGAACTAGATCGCTATGCGCTGCAAAGCCACGAGCGTGCGGCGGCGGCGACCAAAGCGGGTCGCTTTGAGGACGAGATCTGGCCGATCGCGGTGCGTACTGCCGATGGCGCGGACACCGAAGAAATGCACACGGTCGACGAAGGCATTCGCGCCGATGCGACGCTCGAAGCCATTTCGGGCGTCAAGCTGATCAAGGAAGGCGGCGTGATCACGGCCGCCAACGCGAGCCAGATTTGCGACGGCGCAAGCGGTGTGCTGATCGTGAATGAGCGCGGGCTGAAAACGCTTGGAGCCAAGCCGCTCGCTCGCATCCACCACATGAGCCTGCTCGGGCACGACCCGGTGATCATGCTGGAAGCGCCGATTCCCGCGACCGAGCGTGCCCTTGCCAAGGCCGGCATGAAGATCGACGGCGTCGACCTGTTCGAAGTCAACGAGGCTTTCGCGTCGGTGCCGCTCGCGTGGCTCAAAGCGACCGGCGCCGATCCGCGGCGGTTGAACGTCAACGGCGGCGCGATCGCGCTCGGTCATCCGCTCGGCGCGTCGGGTACAAAACTCATGACGACGTTGGTCAATGAACTCGGTCGGCGCGGCAAGCGCTTTGGCCTGCAGACGATGTGCGAAGGCGGCGGCATGGCCAACGTCACGATCGTCGAGCGGCTTTGACGTCTCGCTTTCGGTGCAAAATTTGCACAAAATAGGCAGTTCGCGCACGATATATATAGGTTGTTCGCTACTATTTCGATAGTAAATCGCCGCTCCGGAGCTGGATCGGTTGACCATGTGGGGTGCTTCTGGCCGCAGCCTCCCAGGCGTGCTCCAGGCCGTGAATCTCTTCTGGCGTGCCGATGGACTTGGCCACGACGATGTGCTCGAGCGCGTTCAGCCAGTGCTGCCAATAGTGGCTGCCGTCGTCGGGGTCGCCAGCCACCTGGGCGGCCTTGATCCGCTCGGCCAGCGCCGCCGCCCATTCGGGCCAGTCGAACAGGCCGCGTTGGTGCATTTGCACGACCAGCGCGAACGCATGGGCCTGCCAGGGTTCGGCGAACACCGGGCCTTCGCCCTTGGCAAGTAAAAGCGGCATCGAGTCGCCAAGCCGCGCGGCGAGCGCTTCGGGTGCGGCCGACAGCGGCGTGGATTCAGGAGGTTTCAACTGCGGCTTCAAGATAGGGCTCCCACGCATCGACGTTGACCGAAAGGCCGGATTGCGCGCCCTCGCCCCAGAGTTCGCGCCCGTCGAACACCACGCCGTAAAGCCATTCGGGCGTCTGGTCGAACGGCGGCAGCGCGTGGCTCGCGTGCCGGTCCGGGTAAATGTGCGCCCCGTGCACCCGCTCGATCGTGCCGACATGGCCGCGCACGTAGCGCGGCAGCCGCGTGTGACCGAGTGGATGCAGGTTGCGTGCCCGTACCCGGTCGCCCGGTGCGAAAAGCGCTTGCGAGCGCGCCGGGCGGTCGGCCGGCGTTCCAGCCGCCAGCGCGGCGGCCACCGCATCGGCACCGGGAACTCGCGCGACCGGGACCGACGCCGCGAGCATTTGGCCGCGTGCCAGCTCGTCCGCGCGCACCAAGCCGCGCTCGATGAGCATTTTTTCGAGCGCGCGCAGCCAGATTTCGTAGTAGCTCGCGTTCAGGTAGATGGCCGGCGATAGAGACTCGCGAGCAGAGCGCGACAGGTCGATGTTCCACATCCCGGTCGCGCCGGCGGCCACGGTCAGCGCCAGTGCGCGGCGTTCCCAGTCGGCGTGAAACAGCGGCTCATCGGCTTCGGGCAGCACCGGGCCGAAGCCTTGCAAGCCGCCCATGTCGTGCACCGAATTCATCGCGCGCCTGCCGGTGCCAGCGCCAATCCGGTGCCGATCATCGAGTCGCGGGTGACGAGGGCTGCCAGCTGCTGTTCGTTCAGGCCGTCACTCCCCTCGGGTCGCGTCGGGATGACCAGGTAGCGCACCTCGGCGGTCGAATCCCAAACCCGGATTTGCGTCTCAGGCGGCAGCCTCACGCCGAAATCCGTCAGCACGCCGCGCGGGTCCATCACCGCCTTCGCACGGTAGGGCGCGCTCTTGTACCAGACCGGCGGCAAGCCGAGTACCGGCCATGGATAGCAACTGCACAGCGTGCAGACCACCATGTGATGCAGCCCGGGCGTGCTTTCGAGCGCCACCATGTGCTCGCCCTGGCGGCCGGAAAAGCCCATCGAACCGATCGCGGCGGTCGCGTCTTCGAAAAGCCAGCGCCGGAACACTGGATCGACCCAGGCCCGCGCGACCACCTGCGCGCCGTTGTGCGGGCCAATCTTCGTCTCATAGGTTTCGACGATGCGGTCGAGCGCGGCCGGATCGACGTATCCCTTTTGCGTAAGCAACGTCTCCAGCGCGCGTACCCGCACGTCCCATTCGCCCAGGGTGCTGTGGTCATGCGAGTGCTCGCCGCCGTGGTCGTGGTCGTGGTCGTCCATCACGCCATTTTGCGGCAATGCCCGCGCTGGGGAAAGCCGGCAAGGAGCAGGCGCGCAGGGTGAAAACCTGCCCCTTACAATGTTCGGTTGACCAACGGACGCACCTCCCAGGTGCCGATCTCGTCCCTTTTCTCTTATTAAAAAGGCACCTTCACGTGTTTATTTCCTCCGCCTTCGCCCAAACCGCCCCCGCCGCACCGGCGGCCGGTGGCGACTTCTTGTCGTCGATGACCAGCATGCTCCCACTGGTGCTGATGTTCGTGGTGCTCTACTTCGTGATGATCCGTCCGCAGATGAAAAAGCAGAAAGAGCATCGCGCCATGATCGAGGCGCTCGCCAAGGGCGACGAAGTCGTGGTCGGCGGCGGCCTGCTCGGGCGCATCACGCGGCTCGGCGAGGGCTATATCTCGGCCGAGATCGCCAACGGAGTCGAGGTGCAGGTCCAGCGCGGCGCCGTGGTGCAGGTGTTGCCCAAGGGCACGATGGAATCGAGGCAGCTTGCCGCGAAATCATGAACCGTTACCCGGTCTGGAAGTACGCGATCATTCTGATCGCGTTGTTGGTGGGCGCGATCTACACGCTGCCAAATTTTTTCGGCGAATCGCCGGCGGTGCAGGTGTCGGCCGCGAAGACGGCAGTGCACGTCGATGCGGCGGTCGCGGACAAGGTGGAGGCGCTGCTCAAAGCTGCGGCCATCACGCCCAATGCCTTGACGCGCGACGCCGGCTCGATCAAGGCGCGTTTCGATAGCCCGGACGTTCAACTCAAGGCGAAGGACGTGCTCGAAAAGGGGTTGAATGCCGATCCGGCCAACCCGTCGTACATCGTCGCGTTGAATCTGTTGTCGCGTTCGCCGGCCTGGCTCGGCGCGCTCCGGGCCGAGCCGATGCACCTCGGGCTTGACCTGCGCGGCGGCGTGCACTTCATGCTGCAGGTGGACATGCAGGCCGCGCTGACGCAGCGCG
>JBDTRV010000129.1:0-7023 GCA_039931475.1 Burkholderiales bacterium
GAACCGACCAGCGGCGCGACTTCGAGCGGCACCGCGCGGTCGTCGATCGGGCTCAGGTCGTCCGGCCGCCGTGTGCGAATCCGCCGCGCCAGAGTGCGCAGCGGCCTCATGCCGCGCGTGAGCGCGAGCCAGACCAAAAGCACGGCGAGCGGCAGGATCGCGAACTGCGGCAGCATCACGCCCTTGATGATCTCGGTGGCGAGCACCGAGCGTTTTTCGCGCGTTTCGGCCACCTGCACCAGCGCCAGGGCCTCGCGGCCCTGGGAGAGGGCCAGCGGCACCTGAACCGATGCCACCCGCAATTCCAGACCGCGCAGTTCGTCGTCGCGCAACCGAACCTTGCCGGTGAAGTGCGTTGCATCTACCGGCGGCAACGGCAGCGCGGACTCGCCGCTGAGCAGTTCGCCATCGGCGCCGCGCACCTGGTAGTAGACGAGGTCGGAATCGTCGGCGCGCAGGATCTCGCTGGCCGGCTGCGGGAGGTTGAAGTGCGCCCGGCCGTCCTCGATCGCGATCAGTTGCGCAAGCGCTTGCGCGTTGAATTCGAGCGCGCGATCGAACGGACGATTGGCGATGCCCTGTGCCACGAACCAGGTGATCGCCAGGCTGACCGGCCAGAGCAGCAACAGCGGCGTGAGCATCCAGTCGAGGATTTCGCCGAACAGCGAGCGCTGCTCGCGGCGCGGCGCCTTGCCTGATAAGCCTGCACTGCGCTCGCCGCTCGCATCCGTATTGCTCGAGGGCCCGGCCGATCCGGCCGACGTATTCGCGGTGGGCACGGTGGTGAGCGTGGGCGCGGGGGGCGAAGCGGATGCGACCGACGCCATCGAGGCTAGCCTTGGTTCGGGATCTTTTCGAGGCAATAGCCGAGGCCCCGCACAGTCACGATGCGAATCGGGCCTTTTTCGATCTTCTTGCGCAGGCGGTGGATGTAGACCTCGATCGCGTTGTGGGATACCTCTTCGCCCCATTCACACAGGCGCTCGACCAGTTGCTCCTTGTTCACGAGCCGGCCCGAGCGTTGCAGCAGCACTTCGAGCAAACCCAGCTCGCGCGCCGACAGGTCGATCATCTTGCCGTCGATGGTCGCCACCCGGCCCACATGGTCGTACTCCAGCGGACCGTGTTTGATGGTGCTGGTGGCGGCGCCCATGCCGCGGCGGGCCAGCGCGCGCACCCGCGCTTCAAGCTCCTCCAGCGCGAACGGTTTGGCCATGTAGTCGTCGGCTCCCAGATCCAGCCCCTTGACACGCTCGTCGATGCTGTCGGCCGCGGTGAGGATCAGCACCGGCAGCGCCTGGCCGCGCGCGCGCAGGCGTTTGAGCACGTCCAGGCCGTGCAGCCGCGGCAGGCCCAAGTCGAGGATCAACAGGTCGAATTCGGTGCTGGTCATCAGCGCGGCGTCGGCCTGCGCGCCGTCCGCCACATGGTCGACGGCGGCGCCAGAGGCGCGCAAGCTGCGCAACAAACCGTCGGCCAGCGTCTGGTCATCTTCGGCGATCAGTATCCGCATGGCGGTGTCTCCTCGAGGCAAGCTTCGGCCCGGCTCGTGTCAGTATGGTGTCAGCAAATTTTAGACGGCTATACCCGGTTGCACTCAGGCGCGACGGCGCGCCCGACGGGGTGGGCACAAACAGGCAGCCAAATCAGCCGCCCTCATGCTGCGTAAACCTCGAGTCCGATACGCACCACCGTCGCGACCTGGACGCCGACCTGCTCGCGAAACTCGCGCTCGGTCTCTCCAACCGCATCCTCGAACGCCTTCAACCAGGCCAGCCCGGTGTCCGTGAACCGGACTTGGCGCGCGCGTGCATCACGCGGATCCGGCTCGCGCACGACCAGGCCCCAGGCTTCGCATTGATCGACCAGATCGCCCATCGACTGTTTGCTCATGCCGGCCGACTCGGCCAGCTCGGTCAGGCGCGAGCCGCCGCGCGCGAGGTGCCGCGTGATGTGGATGTGCGCGGCGCCGACCTGCTGGCGCGCGGCAAGGTTCGACAACGCCAGCGGCACCTCGACGTTGCGTGCCATCAATTCGAGCACGCGCGCATCGAATCGGCGTAGCGCCTCGCCTAGCAGGCGGCCGAGGTGGGTGTCGCGGGTGTCCATGGATCAGCGGATATCGTAAGTCAAACTGACGAAATATTCGAATAATTCGGTGCGACTTTGAACTAAACTACTGTTCAATCATCCAGCCTGCGAATAAGAGCAGCCGAGATGCTCCAACCCAACCCGTTGATTTCACAAGGAGTTTTCAAAATGGACGCACAAGTCAAAGGCAGCATCATCCCCGGCGCGGTCAACAGCGAAAAAGCCAAGGCGCTGGCCGTGGCGCTCGCGCAAATCGAAAAGCAGTTCGGCAAGGGCACGATCATGCGGCTCGGCGAGGGCGAGGTGATCGAGGACATCCAGGTGGTGTCGACCGGCTCGCTCGGCCTCGACATCGCGCTTGGCGTCGGCGGCCTGCCGCGCGGGCGCGTGGTCGAAATCTACGGCCCGGAATCGTCGGGCAAGACGACCTTGACCTTGCAAGTGATCGCCGAAATGCAGAAGCTCGCCGGCCAGTGCGCGTTCGTCGACGCCGAGCACGCGCTCGACATCCAGTACGCGCAGAAGCTCGGCGTCAACCTGCAGGACCTCTTGATCAGCCAGCCCGACACCGGCGAGCAGGCGCTCGAGATCGTCGATTCGCTGGTGCGCTCCGGCGCCGTGGATCTGATCGTGATCGACTCGGTGGCGGCGCTCACGCCCAAGGCCGAACTCGAAGGCGAAATGGGCGACTCGTTGCCCGGCCTGCAGGCGCGCCTCATGAGCCAGGCACTGAGGAAGCTGACCGCGTCCATCAAGAAAACCAATTGCATGGTGATCTTCATCAACCAGATCCGCATGAAGATCGGCGTGATGTTCGGCTCGCCCGAAACCACCACCGGCGGCAACGCGCTCAAGTTCTATGCGTCGGTGCGGCTGGACATCCGCCGCATCGGCACGATCAAGAAGGGCGATGAAGCCATCGGCAACGAGACCAAGGTCAAGGTCGTGAAAAACAAGGTGGCACCGCCGTTCAAGACCGCCGAGTTCGACATCCTGTTCGGCGAAGGCATCAGTCGCCACGGCGAGATCGTCGACATGGGCGTGGAGGCGCGCATCGTCGACAAGTCCGGCGCCTGGTATGCGTACCAGGGCGAAAAAATCGGCCAAGGGCGCGACAACGCGCGCGAGTTCCTGCGCGAGAACCCGGATCTGTCGCGCGAAATCGAGAACAAGGTGCGCGAGTCGCTCGGCATTGCGCTGCTGGCGCCGGGCAAGAACGGCGGCGCGAAGGCCGACTCCGGTGCCGACCCGAAGCCTGCCACCGACAAGCCGGACGCCAAAGTCAACCTAAAGGCCGAGGAAAAAACGCTTTGAACTGTGTCAACGAAGTTCCGGCCGAAAATACCGGCCGAATCGACCTTTATCGCTGGTGCACCGGCCCTGAGCAGCTACTATTTCGATAGTAAAACTACGTTTCAGCCGGCGCCTTCAGTTCCGCCATGCTCCGCTCGCCATCGTCATTGCAAAAGTCGCCGCAACCGTCTCTCAAGGGCCGGGCGCTGCGGCTGCTCGCGCGGCGCGAGCATTCTCGCGCCGAGCTGGAGCGCAAGCTCGGCCCCTACGAAGACGAGCCCGGCACGCTCGCGCACGCGCTCGACGAACTGACGGCCAAGGACCTGATCAGCGAGCCCAGGGTTGTCGCCTCGGTCCTGCATCAGCGCGCGCCGCGCATGGGCGCCCTGCGCATCAAACGCGAATTGCAGCAAAAAGGTGTGGCGTCGGAAACGATAGCCGACGCAGTGGCGGGATTGCGGCAGACCGAAGTGGAGCGCGCGCACGCGCTGTGGCGCCGACGCTTTGACAGTCCGCTAGCGGACCCCAAAGAGCACGCCCGGCAAAGTCGCTTCCTACTTGGGCGCGGCTTTGCGCCGGAAGTGGTCCGGCGCGTGCTGAGCGGACGGTTCGAGTTTGAAGAGGGAGCCTCGGCGGACAACGCAGCCCCGTGACCAAGCGTTCTGTCAGCATTTTCGCTCCACCTGATCCACGGCCGTGGAATCAGGTAAACGATCGCGCCACACGGGTGCGTCGCGATCTGACGGCCATCGGCCAGCGCACGAACAGCGGTCGGACACTGGCCGTGCACGCGTTATTTCGGCATCAGTACCGTGTCGATGGCGTGGATGACGCCGTTGTCAACAACGATGTCTGCCTTCACCACCTTGGCGTTGTCGACGGTGACGCCGCCTTGCGTTGCGAGCGTCAGCTTCTCGCCCTCGACCGACGCGACCTTGCCGGGCTTGGCGTCGCTTGCCATCACCTTGGCCGGAACCACGTGGTATGTAAGCACCTTGGTGAGCTTCGCCTTGTCTTTGAGCAACGCGTCGAGTTGCTCCTTCGGGATCTTGGCGAATGCCTCGTCGGTCGGCGCGAACACCGTGAACGGGCCGGGCCCCTTCAGAGTGTCGACCAAGCCGGCCTGCTTGATGGCCGTAACCAGCGTGTTGAAGTTGCCGGCAGAAGCGGCCGTGTCGACGATGTCGGCGGCCTGCGCCGCGAATGCGCTCAGAGCGAGAGCGGTGGTGATTAATGTCTTCTTCATGTGTAGCTCCTTGAAGCGGTTAAAGATGCGGAAGTGGTTTGGTTCACCGGAATCAAGTCTTTTTTTGTCCAAGACAATTTTCAAGACTTGCCGCAATGATATCTAAAAATTGAGTTTTCGTCTATTTTTGTCTTAGACACATCCAGATTGTGCCAATGGGTATGGTGGCCGCCGACGGCACCGCACCGGTCTGACCCGGTCAGGACATGCTGTGTGTGCGGGAGAGCAGCGACGGCGTTTTGCAGGCGCGGCGCACGGCTCGCGCCTGCTGATGGCGCAGACCGTTCCGAGCTCGACGATTGCGCATTCCTGTTACTCGACGTGCAGGTTGAGACCGCTACATCTCCTATGCCGCCCTTGCCGGGCCGACGCCGCTCGACTCGGCGTTACCGCTGACTGAAGAACAACTTGACGTTCCGCGTCATAGCGCCCCGAGCCGCTCCAGCACCTTGCGCACCGCCTCGCGCCCTTCCTCGGACAACGGCCTCTGCGGCGCTAGCGGTTCACCGACCGCGTAGCCCTGCAACTCCAACCCGCCCTTGACGCAAGCCGCGAGGTTGTATTTTGCAAACACCTGGTTGATGCCCCAAAGCTCGCGTTGCAGCTCCATCGCGCGGGTCCAGTCGCCGGCTTTGCAAGTGTCGTACAGCGCCACGCTCTGGCGCGGTACCAGGCAGGCGGGCCCGGCGAGCCAACCGACGCCTCCGATCATCATCACGGCCGCCGGAATGTGCGACGAGGCAGCAAATACCTGCATCCGGCCTTCGACTTTCTCGATGATCGACAGCAGGCGGCCGGTGTTGTAGGACGCGTCTTTCAGGTAACGGATGTTGTCGATGTGGGAGAGCCGGTCGATCACCGGCAGCGTCAGATCCGACCGCTGGAAGTTGGGGTTCGTGTAGAGCACGATCGGTAGCAACACTGATTCGGCGATCGAACTGAAATACTGGTAGACGCCTTCGTCGTCGATCGGAAAGTACGCCTCAAGGATCGCAAGAATGCCGTCCGCGCCGCGCGCCTCATAGGCCTTGGCCTGCGCGACCGCGTCGGCCGTGCTGCACGACGCCACGCCGGGAATCACCGGCACCCGGCCGCGCGCCGCATCGATCACGCATTCGACCACTTCCATGCGCTGGCCCGCGTTCAGGTACGCGAATTCGCCGGTGGAGCCGAGGGGCGACAGGCCGTGCACGCCGGCTTCGATCAGGTCGTTGCAAAGCCGTGTGAGCACTGGTGTGTCGACCGAGCCGTCGGGCCGGATCGGCGATACGAGATACGGCATGACGCCGGCAAATTCACGGGCTCTTTCCGGTTTCATCAATTGGTTTTTCTTTTGGGCTTTTCGTCTCAGACTTCGCCGGCCAGTCCCGCGCGCACCGCTTCCGACAGAAGCGGGCTGAACCCGTCCCACATGATCTGGATGCCCAGGCACAGCAGGATGAAGGCCGACAGGCGCAGAAAGATCAATGTGCCGGTTTCTCCAAGGGGCCGCAGGATGACCTGCGCGTAGCGGTAGCTGAACAACACCAGCACCGCCACCACCGCCGTCCCTGCGATCGCCCCGCTGGTGCGCGCGGCTGCAATTGCGATGTTTGGATCGGCCAGGCTCACGCCCACCGTGATGGTCGCGGCCATCGTTCCGGGTCCGAAAGTGGTCGGGAACGAAAGCGGATAAAACGCCTTGAGTCGAACCATCTCCGGCGTGAAGGCTTCTGTCAGGCGCGCCGTACGAGCTTCTGACGTGTTGGCCGACAGCAACGACCAGCCGATGTGGGTGACCACCAGCCCGCCGGCGACCCGCATGATCGGCAGCGAGATACCGAAAAAATCGAGCAGGTAGGAACCCACCAGCAGCGACGCCGCCATCATCAAGAACACGTTGCGCGCGATGCGGGTGGACAGATCGCGCCGGGTGGCCTGTGTGGCGCCTTCGGTCAGCGAAAGAAAGATCGGCGCGGCGCCGGGCGGGTTGAGGATCGGCAAGGTCGCGGCCACGAGCAAGAGGAAGCCCTTGCCGAATTCGAGAAAAAACTCAGTCAACAGGCCCTCGCAAACTCAAACATCGAGCATCAGGCGCAGGTTCTGCACTGCCGCGCCGCTGGCGCCCTTGCCGAGGTTGTCCAGCCGCGCGATCAGCACCGCCTGCCGCTGCTCCTCGTTGGCGAACACGCGCAGTTCCATCTTGTTGCTGTCGTTGAGCGCGGTTGGCTCGATCTTGCCGCCTTCCGTCGGTGGCACCACCGTGACCCAGCGTTCCTCGCCCTCGCCGCTGCTCGCATAGTGCTTGGCCAGCGCATCGTGCAGGTCGGCGGCGCTCGGTTTGCCGGGCAGCAGGTCCAGATGCAGCGGCAGTTGCACCAGCATGCCTTGCTTGAAGTTGCCGACGCTCGGGA
>JBDTRV010000130.1:0-6958 GCA_039931475.1 Burkholderiales bacterium
ATCAGCACCAGGCTCGACATGGCAAGCGTACGCGCCTCGGCCATGCGCCCGCTGCCGATGGTGCGCGAGACGACGGCCGTGACGGCGATGGTCAGGCCGATCGCGATCGAGATGTGAAAGAACGCGACCACCCCCGCAAAACCAATCGCCGCCGCGATCTCTTTTTCGCCCAGCCGCGAGATGTAGAACAGATTGATCAGGTCGACCGCGAACACCGCGACCAGCCCGATCGCGCCGGTCGATGCCATCACGAACACGTGGCGTAGCAGGGAGCCCGTGACGAAGCGGGCGGCGTCGGGTTTATG
Organism: Burkholderiales bacterium; assembly: GCA_039931475.1. GTDB lineage: Bacteria > Pseudomonadota > Gammaproteobacteria > Burkholderiales > Burkholderiaceae_C > JBBPYC01. Next base: position 306 of record JBDTRV010000130.1, read on the forward strand.
GGGCGGCCGACCTGCGGCGGGCGATGCGGCGGACGTTGAATGGGAGCTTTGTCGCTGGGTCATGAGCCGGCCGATTTTGCGCCCGTTGCCACCCGGCTTCGCATCGGCTCACAATGGCAAGTGAAGCGTGGCAGCGCCTGTCGCTGCCTCACGAACCCAGCAAAGGATGTCTTCCATGACCCTCAAGAACGCCTTCTACGCCCAGTCCGGCGGCGTCACCGCCGTCATCAACTCATCGGCCTGCGGCGTGATCGAAACCGCGCGCAACCACAAGGACAAGATCGGCACCGTCTACGCCGGCCGCAACGGCATCATCGGCGCGCTGACCGAGGATCTGATCGACACCAGCCAGGAATCGGCAGAGGACGTTGCCGCCCTGCGCTTCACGCCGTCGGGCGCGTTCGGCTCCTGCCGCTACAAGCTCAAGTCGCTGGAGAAGAACCGGCGCGAATACGAACGCCTGATCGAGGTGTTCAAGGCGCACGACATCGGCTACTTTTTCTACAACGGCGGCGGCGACTCGGCCGACACCTGCTTCAAGGTGAGCCAGCTTTCGCAATCGCTCGGCTATCCGCTGCAGGCGATCCATGTGCCCAAGACGGTAGACAACGACCTGCCGCTGACCGACTGCTGCCCCGGCTTCGGCTCGGTCGCCAAGTACGTGGCGGTGTCGGTGCTCGAAGCCTCGTTCGACGTGCGCTCCATGGCCGCCACCTCGACCAAGGTGTTCGTGCTGGAGGTGATGGGCCGGCACGCGGGCTGGATCGCGGCGGCCGGCGGGTTGGTGGAGCCTCACGGCATTCCGATCGTGATCCTGTTTCCCGAAATCGAGTTCGACAAGGAGAAGTTCCTCGCGCGGGTCGATGCCATGGTCAAGCAGCACAGCTATTGCAGCGTGGTCGTCTCCGAAGGTTGCCACCACCCAGACGGCACTTTTCTTGCCGAGCAGGGCACTCGCGATGCGTTCGGCCACGCGCAGCTCGGCGGAGCGGCGCCGGTGGTGGCGCAAATGGTCAAGGAGGCGCTGGGCCACAAGTTTCACTGGGCGGTGGCCGACTATCTGCAGCGTGCTGCGCGCCACATCGCATCGGCCACCGACGAGCAGCAGGGTTATGCGGTCGGTCAACGCGCGGTCGAACTCGCGCTCGACGGCAAGAATTCGGTGATGCCGACGATCGAGCGGGTGTCGGACGAGCCGTATGAGTGGCGCGTCGGCAGCGCTTCGCTGGACCAGGTCGCCAACGTTGAAAAAATGATGCCGCGCGACTTCATCAGCGAAGACGGTTTTGGCATTACCGACAAGTGCCGCCGCTACCTCGCGCCGCTGATCCAGGGCGAAGACCCGCCGCGTTATGCGAACGGGCTGCCGGTGTATGTGACGCTCAAAAACGCGGCAGTGGCGAAGAAACTGCCTGCGTTTGAACTCGCGTAGCGGGCAGTAGATCGTGCGCTAGCTATTCAATAGCATAAAAGCGCCGTGCGACGTGCGGTGAAGCCGTTTTTTTACGAGAAATCTCACCCGGGTGAGCATCCAATGCCCGCGCCACGCCGATCCAACGCATTGCGCGCGGCAAGGCGCCGCCCCGCAGTGCGCCGGCACGCCGCCGGCGTCAGGCGAAAAACTCCACCCGGCCGTCGTCCAGGTCGTAGCGCGCACCGACCACCTTGAGCTTGCCGCTTTTGATCGGGTCGATCAGAAGCGGCTCCGAATCGCGCAGCCGACCGACCACGCGCCGCACGTTCTCGCGCACCGCCGCGTCGAGCAGGTCCTCGTCCTTCAAGCCCTGAGTGGCCGCCGCCATCAGCACGGCCGGCACGATTGGCTCGATCATCTTGCCGATGCTGCCCGGGTAGGTTGCGTTCTTTTTGACCACCGACACCGCCGCGTCCACCGCGCCGCAGCGCTCGTGACCGAGCACCACCAGTAGCGGCGCGCCCAGCACCGCCACGCCGTATTCGATGCTGCCTAAGGCAGCGGTATCGACCACGTTGCCCGCGTTGCGCACGATGAACAATTCGCCCAAGCCGGCGCCAAACAGAACCTCCGGCGGAACCCGGCTGTCCGAGCAGCCGACCAGCACCGCGAACGGCGCCTGCCCTCGGGCGATTTCAAGGCGTCGGTCATGGTCCTTTGGCGCGCTCGACTGCTTGTCGGCGAGGAAGTCCGCGTTGCCCTTCTTGAGCTTTTCCAGTGCCTCATCCGGCGAAAGGCTCGACTTTTTGCCGTCGGCGGCGAACGAGGCTTGCCCGAAGCCGAGTGCCGCGGCGAGGCCGAGCGTTCCGCCACAGGCGGTGCGAAACACGGCGCGGCGCGAGAGTTCGAGTTGTTTCATCTCCAAAAATCCTTTCGAGTAGGTTGAACGAAATCCCCCAAAAAGCGGGAAGATTTGACGGGGAGCGCGCCGATGCGATGGATTTCAGATTACACGGCCACCGCGCCCATGACAAGGATATCCCCGGGCCGCGCTCGATCCGGCCGGCGGCGCAAGAGACCGGGGTTTTCCCCTTCGCCATGGCGCCTCTTGAGTGTTAGAAGAAAGGCTCCGCCAACAACATTCGCAAGGAAGACACCATGGCAGTGGCAAAGGTTATCGAGATCATCGCGGGCAGCAAGACCAGTTTCGACGACGCGATCAAGCAGGGCGTGGCACGCGCGGGCGACAGCGTGAGCGACGTTGCCGGCGCATGGGTCAAGGACCAGAGCGTCGTGGTTGAAAAGGGCAAGATCGTCGAATACCGCGTGGTCATGCGCGTGACGTTCGTGCTGAAGAAGCCGGCGGGTTCGGCTCCTAAGAAAAAGTAGGACTAGATCCGCAGCATCGACGGCTTGGCAAGCGCGTCTAGCGTTTTGAGCCAAGGCTCCGCCGCCGCCCGGATCGCAGCGTCGTTGCGCAGGATGCGCTGCATGATGGCGGCCTTTTCGGCGTGGTCGCTCTCGGGCAACGGTTCGGCTTGCGCCTGCGAACTCAACTGTTCGACCAGCGCCTCGCAGGCCGTTTGACAATTTTTGAATTCATCCCAGTCCTGCAACTGGGCAGCCGCGAGCATTTGTTCGCTCATGGCTTCGATGCCCCGGTATCGGTCCAGCAGTGTCTCGTTCATGGAACGCTCACTTCACAAAAATGTGTCAATAGCATTTTGTCCAATACCAGTGTGGTGGGCCGGCCCGCAAGAGTGTAGGAACGGACACGGACCACGGTATACAGGAATTACCACTAGAAGTGCATCGATCCGCCTGCTCCCTCCTTAACCGCGAAACGGTTGGACACTTTTTTTCACCGACCGCTCGGCGCTCTAGAACGCCATTACTCCGCGAGCGCCTGATCGACGCCGGCGCATCCCGCAATCACGGGCTTTCGCCGGATTCGAGAACGCCGTAACATGCAACAGAGCGTTGCGCACGAGGCCTTCTTGACAATTCACCCCCACTCGGCCCAGTTGCAACGCTCACGTAGCTGGAATGTTGGACAGGACCGCGCTTTCAACCCACGGCTTCGCCGATCGATGGCGGAGTTGGCTGCTGCTTTTGTGTCTCGCGCTCGGCTGCGCGCTGCCCTTCGCTGAACCCGCCCGCGCGGCGAGCGCGGCTGATGGCGGCGAGAAGCGCATGGCGCTCGTCATCGGCAATGCGCGCTACCCGACGATGCCGCTGACCAACCCGGAGAACGACGCCCGGGTGGTGGCAGCCACCCTGCGCCGACTCGGCTTCGATGTGAGCGAGCACGTGAACCTCGGCGTCAAGGAGTTTCGCAAGGTGCTGCGCGATTACGCGCGCCGGGTCGAGAACGAAGACGGCGCCAGCGTCTTCTACTACGCTGGCCATGGCGTGCAGATCGAAGGGCGCAACTACCTGCTGCCGGTGGACATCAACCTGCGCGACGAATACGAGATTCGCGACGAAGGCGTGGACATCGACGAAATCTACATCGGCCGGCTGGAGCGCGCGCGCAGCCAGGTGCGCATCGTGATCCTCGACGCCTGCCGCGACAACCCGTTTTCCACCCGGAGCCGCGCCACCCGTGGCGCCGGCGGCCTGGCCGAGATGGCCGCCCGAGGTGCGCTGATCGCCTATGCGACCGCGCCCGGTGCCACCGCCGAGGACGGCCCGCCCGGCACCAACAGCGTGTTTACGCGCCATCTGGCCAAGGAATTGCTAACCGAAGGCGTCGAAGTCGAGCAGATGTTCAAGAGCGTTCGCGTCAAGGTGATGCGCGATACCCACGAGCGCCAGGTGCCTTGGGTGAACACGTCGATGACGCGCAACTTCAGCTTCAACCCGGCGCGCGCCGGCACTGGCGACGATGCGGCCAAACGCGAGGATCTGGCGCGCCTTCAAGCGCTGCTCGACCAGCGCGAGAAGGATCAGAAAAAGCTCGAGGATCAGCTCGAGCAGATGGCCCGGCAGCTCGCCGAGAGCCAGAGAAAAGCAGGCGTCAAGGCCGCCGCCGAGGCCGCCTCGGTGCTGGAACGACCCAGCGCGTCCCCGGCCACGACCGCCATCGCCCGTCCGATAGCGCCAATCGAAATCGTCGCACCGGCCGCACCGATCAGGCCGCCAGCGGCCACTGCCGCCCTGTCCGCGCCCAGCGCACCGAGCGCGCTTGCGCCTGCGGCGAGCGAGCCGACAGGCGCCGCGGCCCAACGCCTTGGCCTGGCGCCAGAGGCGCCCAACGCGGGCGCGGATGCAACCGCCACCGCCGCGACCTACGAGGCTGCAAAAGCATGGATGGCCGCACGCGCGAGACCCGCCGCGCGTCCGCCGACATCTCTCGAAAGCGTCGCCATCGCCAGGCCGAGGGCTGAACCACCGACCCCGGCCCTCGAGCGGCCGTCGTCGCGTCAGCCCGAACGGCCGCCGGCGCCACCCGAGCCGGCGCTTGCGTCGGCCGACAGCAGCATCCCCACATCGCATGTCGCGCTGTCGCGTCCGGCCGGGCACAGCGGCCCGAGCGGCAACGCTTCGGAGCTCTGCGTCGCGTTATTGATCCGCGCCCAACTCGGTGAGGCCGTCCGGCCCGCCGACATGGCGTTTTTGAAGAAGGAGTGCCGATGATGAAGAACCAGAAACATGACCCGAGCCAAGGTGCGTCGGTGCGCTACAGCCTGTTGGGCGTCTGCGCATTGCTCGCCCTCGGTGGGTGCCAGATGGCGCCATCCCAATCGGGCGCAACCGGTGGTCCGGTCGCCCGAAGCGTGCCCGCCGCAACGCCCGCCGCGCCCGCGACCCCGGTCGCAGCCGCGCCAAAGGCGGCGCCGGTTGCCGCGGCGGCACCCGCACCCGCTGGACCGCCGCCGGTGCTGCCGTTTGACGACGCCGTGCTGCTCGCGGCCAACAACCTGTTCAGCGGCGTCAAGGTCGATCCGTCCGACGTTGGGCGCGGTGGCGGCAGGCTGCCGCTCGTGATCGATCCGCTGGTCGACGGCAACAGTGGCATCCAGTCGGTCGCAACCGAAACCATGGAGCAGCGCATCCGGGATCTGGTGAAGGCGAAGTACAACGACAAGTTCGACATCAAGCCGTTTTCCACCGCGAGCCTGGCCAAGGCGCCGCTGCTGTTCATCGGTACCTTCACCGCTCTGTCCAACGCCAACAAGCCGGGCAACGATTGGCACCGGGTGTGCCTTGCGCTGGTCGATCTGCGCACCGGCATCATCGTCTCCAAGGGCTTCGCACGGGCGGCGAAAGATGGCGTGGACATGACGCCGACCGCGTTCTTCCTTGACAGCCCGGCCTGGGCGCCCGACCCGGCCGTCACCGGCTACATCAAGACCTGCCAGGGCCCTAAAACCGGCGACCCGGTGAATGCCGCGTACTGGGACCGCATCATGGCCGCGGCGATGATCAACGACGGCATCGTTGCCTACAACGAGGGTCACTACCAGGAGGCTCTCGACCTGTACCGCGGCGTGATGCGCCAGCCCGGCGGCGATCAACTGCGCGTGTACAACGGTATGTACCTGGCCGCGAGCAAGTTGGACAAGAAAGAGGAAGCGGCCGAAGCCTTCACCCGCATCGTCGACTTCGGCCTGGCGCAGAACCAGCTCGGCCTGAAGATGCTGTTTCGGCCCGGCTCCACGCTGTTCATGGCCAACCCGCAGATCAGCGGGCCCTATCACATGTGGATCGGCAAGGTGGCCCAGCGTAGTGCCCAGCGCACCGCTTGCCTAGAAGTGTCAGGCCACGCCAGCGCGACCGGCCCGGAGCCCTTGAACCAGCGCCTGTCGCTCATGCGGGCCCAGACCATCGAGCGGCGCCTGGACTCCGCCTCGCCGGTGCTAGCGCAGAGGACCAGCGCGGTGGGCAAGGGCTCGAGCGAAACCATCTCGGGGCTTGGCACCGACGACGTGCGCGATGCGCTGGATCGCCGGGTCGAATTCAAGGTGAAGGACTGCGCGGGGTAGCTGGAGGGTTGCTCACCGGGGCGCGGCGATCCGGGGTGGCCGGATCGCCTTTTCGGATCGCCTGATGGCCGGAATTGTTTGTGAAACAGGCCGTTTGCGCTACAGCTACGGTCGTTTTCAGCTTCCAAAGTAATAGCGGCGATGATATGTCGTTAGGTTAGACGCCTGGCGCGGTCGCCGACGCTGTCCTATCGCCGCTGACAGCTGACAGCTGACAGCTGACAGCTGACCGTTGGGTGTTGGGCGCAGCG
>JBDTRV010000131.1:0-6957 GCA_039931475.1 Burkholderiales bacterium
GCTCCAACGCCACGTTGGCGTCGAACATGATCATTCGAAGCGCACCGGACAGGCAGTGACCCTGTCGCGCACCTACTCGAAGACGGCGATCTCCTCCTCGGTCAACTCGCCTTGTCGGCCGACGTCGGCCAGCAGCGAGCCCAGCTTCACCCGCCCCGCTGGGCTGACTGCGGCCTCCAGAATCTCGCGCACCTCGGCCTCCATGCTGCGCCCTCGCCGGGCGGCGCGCTCACGCAGGGCACGGTGCACCTGGTCAGGAATGCTTCGTACGGTCGGCATTGCCACTTTCGCTCGTCAAGAATGGCTTCGGTGAATGCGTTTCGTTGCCGCGCACGGATTTGCTCGACCATTGCCGACGCCGGGCTTCATCCTCGTGCGACCGCAAGCGACATTTACAATGACGCCTCGGCCACTGCCGCCTTGTTCAAGATCTGAGTTGATCGAGTTGCGGCACGGCATCGCAGTGCGCGCGCTCTGAAACCCGTTTTTTGGAACGTGCCGGACCTCTCCGCCGCGCCTTGCCCGCCCGTTTCGCGCGGCTCCCGATTTTCCCCTTCAACCAACTTCCGGCGCTTGCCGTCGCTCGCGTCCGCATCCCATGCCCACCACCTCGCTCCGCCGCGACTGGCTCTTCAACGTGCGTGGCGACCTGCTCGCCGGCATGGTCGTCGCGCTCGCGCTGATCCCTGAAGCGATCGCGTTTTCGATCATCGCGGGAGTCGATCCGAAGGTCGGGCTTTATGCGTCGTTCAGCATCGCGGTGGTGATCGCGTTCGCGGGCGGGCGGCCCGGCATGATTTCGGCGGCGACCGCGGCGATGGCGGTGGTGATGGTGTCGCTGGTCAAGGACCATGGCTTGCAGTATTTGCTCGCGGCCACGGTGTTGACCGGGGTGCTACAGATGATCGCGGGGTTCTTGCGGCTCGGCTCGCTGATGCGCTTTGTCTCGCGCTCGGTGATCACGGGTTTCGTCAATGCGCTCGCGATCCTGATCTTCATGGCGCAACTGCCGGAGCTGACCAACGTGAGCTGGGTGGTTTACGCGATGACGGCAGCGGGCCTTGGCATCATCTACGGGCTGCCGTTGCTCACCAAAGCGGTGCCCTCGCCACTGATCTGCATCGTGGCGCTGACGGCGATCGCGATATTTTTCGGGCTCGACATCCGCACCGTGGGCGACATGGGCCAGTTGCCCGACAGCCTGCCCGTGTTCCTGTTGCCTGACGTTCCTCTGAACTGGCAGACGCTTGCGATCATCCTGCCGTACTCGGCCACGCTCGCGGTCGTTGGGCTGTTGGAGTCGATGATGACGGCGTCGATCATCGATGACCTCACCGACACCAATAGCAACAAGAACCGCGAATGCGTGGGGCAGGGCATCGCCAACATCGCCACCGGCTTCATCGGCGGCATGGCCGGCTGCGCGATGATCGGCCAGTCGGTCATCAACGTGAAGTCGGGCGGGCGCGGGCGCTTGTCGGCGCTCGCGGCCGGGTTGATGCTGCTGATCCTCGTCGTGTTCATGGGCGACTGGGTCGGGCGGATTCCGATGGCGGCGCTGGTCGCGGTGATGATCATGGTCAGCGTCGGCACCTTCAACTGGGAATCGATCCTGAAGCTGCGCGAGCATCCGCCGAGTTCGTCAATCGTGATGCTGGCAACCGTCGTGGTCACGGTGTTCACGCACAATTTGGCGCAGGGCGTGTTCGTTGGCGTGCTGCTGTCGGGCATCTTCTTCGCGCACAAGGTCGGACGCGTGCTGCATGTAGGCAGTGCGTCGAACGACGATGGCACCGAGCGCACCTACACAGTGGTCGGGCAGGTCTTCTTCGCGTCGGCCGAAGCGTTCACCGCCGCTTTCGACTTCAGGGAAGTGATCGAGCGGGTGCGCATCGACGTCGGTCGCGCGCACTTCTGGGACATCACCGCGGTAAGCGCGCTCGACAAGGTGGTGCTCAAGTTCCGGCGCGAGGGCACCGCCGTCGAGGTGGTCGGGCTGGATCAGGCCAGCGCCACCTTGGTGGATCGGTTCGCGGTGCATGACAAGCCCGGCGAGGTCGAACAGCTCATGCATTGAGCCCGCGAAACGTGGCCCAGCGCTTCCAGTCACTTTTTCGAGGTTGAAGGGGACATCCACATGAACAAGGTTTACGCCTGCATCGATGGGACCGCGACCAGCGCGGCGGTGATCGACTGGGCCGCGTGGTCGAGCCAGCGGCTGGCAGTGCCGCTCGAGTTGCTGCACGTGCTGGAGCGGCATCCTGAGCAACCGAAAGTCACCGACTACAGCGGCGCGATCGGCCTCGATACGCAGGCTTCGCTGCTCGAGGAGTTGAGCAGCCTCGATGAAAAACGCGGCAAGCTGGCGCAGGAAGCCGGCCGCCTGTTGCTCGCCGGTGCGCGAAAACGAGCGGTGGCGGCTGGCGCTATCCAAGTCGATGCGCGGCTGCGCCATGGTGAACTGGTGGACACGGTGGCCGAAATGGAACCCGATGCGCGCCTGTTCGTGCTGGGCCACCATGCGCCCGGCGCCCGGTCGGCTGGGCCGCATCTGGATCATCGGGTCGAGCAGGTGATTCGAAGCGTGAAGCGACCGGTGCTGGTCGTGACCAGCGATGGGTTGTTCGAGCCGCCAGAGCGCTTCGTGCTTGCGTGGGACGGCAGCCCGACCGCGCGCAGCGCCGCCGAGCGGGTGGCGAACAGCCCGTTGCTCAAAGGACAGTCAGCGGTGGTCGTGACGGCTGGGCACCAGGAAGCCGAGGCGCGCGACCTGATGACCGAGGCAGAGCGGATGCTTGCCGCGGCGGGCTTCGCGGTGGAGACGGCTTTTGTCCAGGGCGAGCCAGAAATCGTGTTGCCCGATTTCATCAAGCGCCAAGGCGCCGGCCTACTCGTGATGGGCGCCTACGGCCATTCGCGGCTGCGCAGTTTGATCATGGGCAGCACCACGACCGCGATGCTGCGGTTGTGCGAGGTGCCGGTGTTGATCTTGCGTTGAGGGCGAACTCAACCGCTGGTTTTGCGTGGCTGGAAGTCGGCACTCGACCAGCGGGTCGCACTTGGGTCGCTCAGAAAACCGGCGGCCGATGATCTGTGTGGCTCAGGGGTCTTCTCGAAAACTGTTTTCTCTAGCAGTAGTGCTGCACCGCGAGTTTCTAGAAGTCTGGACGACTGCAAAGCGTTACAGTAGGATTTAATCCTATCGAAGCGAAAAGAGCCAAGCCATGCGAACTACCCAGCAAATGAGCATCACCCTACCCAACGAGATGGCGGACGTGGTGAAGACCAAGGTGCGAGCTGGTGAGTACGCCAGCGAAAGCGAAGTGATTCGGGACGGGCTACGGGCATTGATGGCACGGGATCGCGCCGTGGAAAGCTGGCTGCACAGCCAGGTCGGGCCCGCCTATGACGCCCTGAAGGCCGACCCGTCTCGTGCCGTCACCGCTGATCAGGTGCGTGCGCGCCTGGCCGCCGAGCACTTGAAGACGATATGAGTCATCGCGTCGTTTTTAGCCCGGAGGCCGAGGAACAGCTTGCCAACCTTTATCGCTACATCGCCGAGGCGGCCACGCCGGACGTTGCGGCGCGGTACACCGAAGCAATCGTGAGCTACTGCGAAAGCCTGCGCACGTTCCCCCATCGCGGCGCCATGCGCGATGACGTGCGGCGTGGCCTGCGCATCACCAACTACAAGAAGCGCGTGGTGATCGCCTTCGACGTGGGTGCCGATCTGGTTTCCATCATCGGCGTGTTCTACGGCGGCCAAGACTACGAAAGCTTCCTGCAAGACGAATTGGACGACAGCAGTACAGGGCGCTGAGCTGCTTGCCGTACGACTTATTTCCGTTTTCTGAGGCGACCCCTCAAGCGCAGACACTTCAATTCACTCCTGAGCGGCAACACCCCACTCCAACTGGCGCCACGGATGGCCCCGTTCGCGCACCCAGTAGGCGACCTGCGCCGGGTCGAAGGCCTTGCCGAAGCTGTCGGCCCGCGAGCCTGCCACCCACTGGCGCCGGCCTTGCGCCCAGGCGCTGCCGAACTCTTCCCAACTGGCAAAGCACTCTTGAGCGCGCTTACGGTTCAGGTCCAGCAACAGCCATTGCGTGTCCGCGTCGATCCAGCCAAGCAGGGCAGAGACGCGCAGATAAAACGCGGTTCGCGCGCACGCGAAAGCGATGGCCGGCTGCGGCTGGTCATCCGCTTGCAGCGCGTCCAGGTCGGTGCGGAACCAGCCCGCGCGCAAGCGGGCCGGCAACTGCACGCGGATTTGCGCATCGGTCGAATCCACGTGCAGGCCGAAGTGGTGCTTGAGCAGCGGCCTGAGCTTGCGGGCCAGGTCGTCGGACAGGGGACATTCCTTTGAATCCGCGAATCCATTCTCGAAGTTCGCGATCGCCATCGGATGCGCGAGCGCCAACGCGGCGTTCTGGTGCGGCGCAAGCTTATACAAGCGCCGGGGACGCCAGCTCCGATAGAGCCGCGCCAGCAAGACGATCAGCAGCTTGCCCAGCTTATAGGTCAGCCATAGGCCGGACGCGATGGTGATCCAGCCAATCAGGTGCATGACAAAACCTGGGCGGCAGGTGTGGACCCGGCGCGCGCCACCCGGAGCGCCTCGGCAACCGCCGGCGACAGCGCCATGCCGTCCAGTGCGTCGGCATCGCGCGCGGCGATCAGCCACTGCATCAGCGGCGACGGATGCGGCAGTTCGGCGATCAAGCTCGGCGCCTGCGCCAGCACCGCGAGTTGATCTTCCTCGCGCGTCACCTCGCTCGCGTGCAACCAGCCGCCCGCGACCCGCACCAGACCCATTCGCAGCGCGTCGGCCGGCGCCTTGCCGCTGGTGGGCAGGCTGTTCAGGAAAGCGCGGACTTCGCCCTGGTAGCGGGCGATCGGCGGGCGGTTCTGCTTGCCCTTGATCTGGTCGATGACAAGCATTCCGTCGTCCCGGACGTCGGCGCTGATGGTGATGTGCGGCAGCGCCTGGCCGGTGCGGTAGCTGAACAGCCGCAAGGTTCCGGCCTCGCAAGCGGCGGCATAATGCTCGCCGTAGCCGCCGGTCAGTGCGCGGCGCTGCGCGAACTGGCCCAGGCAGTGCCGCATCATCTGGCTTTCATAGGCCATCTCGGCGCGCAGGGCGCTGTGTGTCGGCAGCAGTTCGACGAATGCTCCGTGCTCTCCCTGCCAGACCGGCGCGACGGCATCGGGCGTGCTGTCGCGCCAGCCGGCCGTGACCCTGGCGGCGAACGCGGCGTGCTCGGCCTCCCATTGCGCCAGCGCCTGCGGGCAGTTGATTCGGATCAGCTTGCCTTCGAGCGCGGTGCCGGCGCGCGAGCCGAGAAACTCCAGCAGCCGCTGCTCTAGGGCGAGCAGCGGCTCGCTTTGCGGGTCGATCCACCACAGGCCGCTTTTGGGGGCGTTGTTGTGGGCGTCGTGCTTGTCGTCGTGCATGGCGTTGCGCGCGACGTCGTGCCCGACGCTGTGCGTGGCATCGCCGGTAAGGCCGTGGGTATCGTCGAGTCCGGCGTCGCCCGATGGATTGCCAACCGTGTCGCGATGGTTGTCGCTCTTCCTTGCGTCTCGATTCGCGAAGAAGCTCTTGTCGTCTCTACTCCTGGCGCCCTGATTCCCGTCATCACTGCCATTCGCGTCGTTGTTTTTCGCGGCGCTGTTCGCTTGCGACAACCGCTTGAGCGCCCAATCGGGCACCGACGCCGGATGGTGCAGGCGCCGCGCGTTCTCGACGCTTTCCACCGCTTGCACCGCAGGCGCCGGGGCCGCCAGGTTGCCCACCACGTGCCGGTAAAAGTGATTGAGCAGCCAGGCCGCGATGTCAGGCGCATCGCTTCTTTCGCGGCTGCGCGCCTCGATCGCGCGCTTGATCGCGGGCGCGTTGATCACGTCACGCGGCGCATAGGGCGGGGCGGCGCTTGCGGTCATCCCCATTTTTTCCACCAGGGGCGTTGGCCCTGCAGGGCTTTCTTGCAGTAGGCGATGCGTTCGATCCAGGTCTCGCGCCGATCCTTGTCTTCTTCCTTGCCCGGATCGGTCGCGGCAAGGGCCGACTGGCACCATTCGATCGCCGATTCGTGTTGCCGCGCGTAGGCCAGCGCGTCGGCCGCCTGACCCATGTGATCGACGTTGCGGCTGGTCCTGATCTCTTGCAATAGGGGTGCCAGGCGCACCAGCGCATCGTCCGGCTGGTTCCAAGCCATCATCCGCAGCACGTAGAGCAAGGTCGTCATGTAGTCGTCGGCCTGCTCGGCACGCTCTTCTTCGTCGCAACCTTTCCACCACTGATCCAGCCGTTGCAGCCAGAACGGAATCTCGGCGTCCCGGTCGAGCCCGAAAAGCGCGAGGGAAACCTGTTGGAAATACTCGGTCGGGTCGTGCCGGCTGTAGCCGTTCTCGGTGGCGTAGTGCCACAGGCGGTCGGCCGCGTCCAGGAATGCTTCCTTGCGCTCGGCGGCCTTGTGGCACCACATCAGTCCGGCGTAGTGCTCGGCGGACGAGCTGGCCGCGATGCCTTTTTCATGCAGCGCGATGGCCTTGTCCCATTCCTTGGAAATGAAGCGGTATTGGATGCCCAGGTTGTTGCACAGCATCGAGTATTCGTGCGCGTCGCCGTCGCGGAACCGGCCTTTGCCAGTAGCAAAGAATGCCTCGAACCACATTTGTCCGCGCTCGTAGTAGCGGGTGATCAGTTCCTCCAACCTTGGCTGGGGCCAGTTCTCATCGTCCGGGAATTCGTCCTTCAGGTCGCCATCGAGTCGCACGCCGACGCCGTAAGACCAGCCGCCGGCGGGCGATTCGACAAAACCTTGCGCGAGGCCGCGTTCCGGGCCGTGTACGTGCACGCGGGTCAACCACAGTTGGAAGACGGCGTTGCTGTTCGCGATGTCAGGGCACTGGGCCACCTTTTCGAGCAGGGGCAGGGCGCGGGCGAACTCCTTG
>JBDTRV010000132.1:0-6908 GCA_039931475.1 Burkholderiales bacterium
CGGCGGTGGAGATCATGCTGAACACGCCGCTGATCTCGGACCTGATCTTCAAGGGCGAAGTCACCGAGATCAAGGAGATCATGAAACGCAGCCGCAACCTCGGGATGCAGACCTTCGACCAGGCGCTGTTCGACCTGTTCGAGGCCAACGCGATCAACTACGAGGACGCTTTGCGCAACGCCGATTCGCTGAACGACCTGCGGCTCCAGATCAAACTGAACAGCCAGCGCGCCAAGAACACCGATCTGGCGGCCGGCACCGAGGGGTTCGCGATCATTTGAAGCCCACAACGCGGCCGGTTCAGATGGCGTTTGCTACGAAGTACATAGCTAGAAACGACCACCTGACGAGCGAAAAAGCCAGCTTTACCTTCAAAAACGGACTCTGACCCGTCGTCTGACCATCACTGACCGGACGAAGACCAGCGGCAGGCAGGCCGATGCTCACGGCACGGGGCCGCCATGCCAATCGCGGGCTTCGGCAACGCCAGCGTCGGTCGGGCTCCGGACGCCCTTGGGCGGTCGGCCGTGACGGTCACCTGACCGGCATTGTCTGCACCGGCACCGGAACGGGTTGCGTCACCGGCGCGGGCTGAACGGCGGGTGTCGCGGCCGTTGCGGGCAGAGGCGCGGGTGCCGGCGGAGGCGGGCGCAGGTCGGACTGGGCTCTCGCCAGTTCGCCTTCGGTCACCACCTGGAACACCTTCACCACCTTCTACACGCTGCTCACGTTGCGCGCCACCTCGGCGGCCAGATCGGCCTCGCGCTGCGTCACGATTCCCATCAGGTACACCACGCCGCGCTCGGTCACGACCTTGAACGCGCGCGACTGGATGTTGCGCGTGTCGACCAGCGCGGCCTTGACCCGGCCGGTGGTCAAAGTGTCGGCCGAGCGCTGGCCGAGCGAAGAGGGCACGTCGACCGCGGTTTCGTTCACGACGCTTCTCGCGTTGTCCACCTTGGCGATCAGGTCGCTCAACTGCTGCTTGGCCTGGGCGCTGGCGACTTCGCCGGTCAACAGCACGAGGCGGTTGTAGCTCGTCACGTTGATGTGCGCGCTGTCGCCCATGTTGTCGCGGATGCGGTTGACCGAGCGCAGCTCGATCCCCTCGTCTTCGAGTTGCGCACCCGAGGTGCGGCGGTCGCTTGCGACCATCGCGGTGCCGACCGCGCCACCGACGACCAGCGGGATGCAGCCGCCCAAGGCGCCCGCTAGTGCGGCGGCCGCGAGCAGCGACAGGGCCAGGCGCCGGGGCGCGAGCGAGTGATGGGGGTTCATGAGTTTCCTTCCTGTTCTCCGAGTAACTGGGTGTCGAGTCCGTCGCACAGGCAGTGCAACACGAGCAGGTGCACTTCCTGAATGCGCGCGGTGCGATCGTGCGGCACGCAAATGTGCACGTCGGTGTCGCGCAGCAGGCCGGCGATCTTGCCGCCGCCGCGGCCGGTCAGGGCGATCACGGTCATCTCGCGCTGATGCGCCGCGTCGATCGCCTGGATCACGTTGGCCGAGTTGCCGCTGGTCGACAAGGCGAGCAGCACATCGCCGGGCTGGCCGAGCGCGCGCACCTGGCGCGCGAAGATCACATCGAAGTGGTAGTCGTTGCCGACGGCCGTGAGGATCGAGGTGTCGGTTGTCAATGCGATGGCGCCGATCTCGGGGCGCTCGCGCTCGAAGCGGCCGACCAGCTCGGCAGCGAAATGCTGCGCGTCGGCCGCCGATCCGCCGTTGCCGCAAGAAAGCACTTTGCCGCCGCTGGTCACGCAGGCGATCAATGCCTGAATTGCCGCCGCGATCGGAGCGCTCAACATCTGCGCCGCCTTGTATTTGAGGTCGGCACTGTCGATGAAGTGCTGCTGGATACGCTGTTCGAGCATGTGGTCGGCATGATAACCGCGCTGTTGGTGCGTGCGTCGCACTCGGTCATTGCTTTCCGTCTGCCCGACAATCGAGCGATGAAGCTCAGTCATCATCATCTTTCTCGTCGTCTCCCGTCTTCGTTCGCGCTTGCGGCAGCCGGTCTGGTCACCGCCTTTTTGCTAGTCCCGGGCGCGGCAACGGCCTCCGACGGCGAGCGCATCGGCGAAGTCGACACCGTGTTCAAGTTCATCGGCCCGGACCATAAGATCGTGGTCGACGTCTACGACGACCCGAAGGTCGCCGGCGTGGCGTGCTATGTCTCGCGCGCCAAAACCGGAGGCATCAAGGGCGCGTTCGGCCTGGCCGAAGACAAGGCCGACGCATCGATCGCATGTCGGCAGGTCGGCCCGATCCACATCGACAAGCCGCTCGAGATGCAGGAGGAGGTTTTTACCGAGCGCATCTCGCTGGTGTTCAAGAAGCTGCGGATCGTGCGCATGGTGGACAAGACGCGCAACGCGCTGGTCTACCTGACCTATTCGGACCGCGTGATCGAAGGCTCGCCCAAGAACAGCGTGACCGTGGTCGCGGTCGATCGAGCGATGCCGATTCCGACCCGCTGATGTCACGCCAGGCCCGCCGTGCCGTGAATCGCACCCGGCGGCGTGGGCGATCGCCGCCCGTTATCTTGACCCTGAGCGGGCCGTCACCCAGCGTCAAACGCGGCGTGAATCCATTCGATTTTGTCTTCGACCAGCACGACGTCGAAACGGCAGGGAGGTGGTTGACCAAAACGCATCAGGTAATGGCGCGCCGCGAACACGATGCGGCGCTGCTTCACGGAGCCGATGCTGGCTCCCGCGCCGCCATGGGAAGCGCTGGCGCGCCGGCGTACTTCCACGAACACCAGCGTTCCATCCGTCCCGCGCATGACCAGGTCGATCTCGCCGCCGCCACGGCCCGGCGTTCGGAAGTTGCGCGTGACCAGCGCCAGGCCCGCCTGCATCAGATGGGCCAGCGCGCGATCTTCGGCGGCGTCGCCGGTCTGCTTGGTCACGGGGCGCGGGTTCGGCCCGGCCGGCGGTTTGCGGAGTAGTCCCATTGAGCGCTTCTTCTTTTGCTGGTGCCTTGCAAGCCGCGCGCGACGCGGCGGCTGGCCAGCATTATCCGGAAGGGACGCTGTATGTGGTGGCAACGCCGATCGGCAACCTGGCCGACGTGACGTTGCGCGCGCTGTACGTTCTCGGGCTGGTCGACGCCTTGGCCTGCGAAGACACGCGGCACACGCAAGCGCTGCTGAGGGCCTGGGGCATCGACCCACCGGCCGCTGGCTGGATCGCGCTGCACCAGCACAATGAAGCGGAAAGCGCGCAAGGCGTGATCACTCGCCTCATGGCCGGCCAGCGCGTTGCCTACGTCAGCGATGCGGGAACGCCTGCTATCAGCGATCCCGGTGCACGTCTGGTCGCGGCGGTGCGCGCCGCGGGTCGGGCCGTTGTTCCGCTCCCCGGCGCCAGCAGCCTGACTGCCGCGTTGAGCGTCGCCGGTTTGGCGGGGGCCGGGGAGTTCGTTTTTTCGGGTTTCTTGCCGAGCAAAACTGGCGAACGCGATACAGTCGTCGCTCGCTTGGCTGGCGAGCCGCGCGCGGTAGTGGTGCTAGAAGCACCGCATCGGATCGAGGCGCTGGCCCGTGCGCTTGCTGCTTTGGGCGAGCGCCAGTTGACGGTGGCGCGCGAGTTGACCAAGCAGTTCGAGCAGATCGAAACCCTGGCCGCATGCGATTTCAGCAATTGGCTGGCCACCGATTCGCAGCGCACCCGCGGCGAATTCGTCGTCGTGCTGCATCCAGCCAGCATTGCCGCGCCTTCGTCGGATGGCGATCGGGTGCTCGCCATTTTAATGGCTGAACTCCCGTTGGCGTCGGCCGTCAGCCTCACAGCCAGTGTCACCGGCGAGAGTCGTAAAACCCTGTATAGAAAAGCTCTATTGAGTCAATCAAAGAAAACTATGTTAGATTTTTGATTCGTTTTGGCTTGTCGCGTGCTCCTCTTCGCTCTTCCTGATGGCGTCCGGTAGTTAGCGGCGTGTTTGCGGATGCGGCGAAAAATGAATCAATCGAAGCAGGCGGTCGCCCGAAGCGGCCAGATGTGCCTTGCCGGGATGGCGACGCTGGTTGCGTCGATGTTTTTGGCAAGTTGCGGTGGTGAGTCAGACGGCGCTGCGGTGACCAAGGCTCAAACCGCGAGCCTTTCGCAGCCGAAAGCCGTTTTGGCCGCAGCTGCCCCGGTCGCGCTGAACCGAATTTTCAAGAACGATGATCCTGCGCTGTCGCGCAGCGGTGTGTTCGATCCGGTCGACGGTTATCTTGAGCAAAGCGGGAAAACCCTGGTCGGCAGCATCGATGGCCGAGCGACCGCGTCGTTCGCGCTTCCCGTTGCCGGCGTTGGTTATTACGAGGTTTTCATGTGGTGGCCGCAGGTCGCCGGGTCGAACAGCGCCGCGCAAGTCACGGTGCTGCATGCGGGCGGTAGTTCAACTCTCAAGGTCGATCAGAGCAGCCTTGGTGGGCAGTGGAATTCGCTTGGCACGTATCGATTCGATCCATCGAAGCCCGCGGCCGTCGGGTTGGGCAGCGAAACCGGATCACGACTGGTGCTCGACGCGGTGCGGTTTCAGTATGTGGGCGCGACGCGGCCAGAACTCAGCGTCCGTGGCGACTCGTTGCCCACCGGCAATGCGCACGACGACTACCGTGCGCGGATCGACGTGAAGGGCGGGGCCGCGCCTTACACGTTTCGCGCCACCACGGCGTTGCCGGATGGGCTCGCGCTCGATCGCGACAGCGGTGTGGTGTCTGGCGTTCCTGCCGCGACCGGACGCTTTCGGGTCAACGTCGAAATTTCCGACAGTTCCGGAAGCCGCCGCACCGTCGCTCTGGGTTTGATGATCCTGAATCCGACGACAGAGCCGCCCACTGCGCCGCGCAACCTGAGTTTCGGCGTCAAGGATCTGGCCAAGGACGGCGCGCCAAGTGGCACCGCCCCCGATCTGACCGATCTGCACTCGATCGTGGCAGCGATGCCGGAAGGCAGTTGGAGCCGGGTCAACCTTAACGATTTTTCCGACGCATGGGCTCCGGCTGAGTTGCGACCCCTTTATCAATCGGGCAATCCAACGCCGAACCGTATTCTTGCGGCGTGGAGTTCCTTCGCCTGGGATCCCAATCGCGGCCAATTGATCCTGTTCGGTGGCGGCCACGCCAATTACCGCGGCAATGACGTCTATCTCTGGAAGGGAACGACCCGGCGTTGGGAGCGGGGATCGCTGCCGAGCGAAGTGGTGTTCGACAGCCTTGGGATCCTCAACCCGATCGACGGCGCGGACCACGCACCCGCTTCAGCGCACACCTACGACAATCAGGTGTTCCTGCCCATCCTCGATCGGTTCTTGACGCTCGGCGGCGCGGCCGATCATGGTCCGACCTGGCTGACCAGCCAACCCGGCAACGTCGCGCGGCAGACTGGACCCTACCTGTTCGACCCTTCGCGAGCCGATCCCAACAAGGTCGGAGGCACCACCGGCTCCCACGTTCAACGGGTCGCGCCGCACCCGGAGATCATCGGCGGCAACATGTGGCAGAACCGGGAAGCGTTTCTGAATCCGAACGGGCCGTATGTCAGCCACTCGTTTGTTCAGGGTTGCACCGCATACGCGCAGGAAGGCGGCAAGGATGTCGTTTACGTGCGCCAGGGCGTTGGTGATCTGTACCGCTACACGATCCACAATCTTGTCGACCCGATGCAGGACACGTGGGAAAAGGTTGGCATTTACTGGGACGGGCCGGGATCGCAAGCAACCTGCGGTTACGACCCTGTTGCGAGAGTGCTCGTGCGGACGGCCGTGAATTCGGTTACGCAGTTCGTCTACTGGGATCTCAACGCCGCCGGCCCCGGCAACAAGGACGTCAAGATGTCGCCGTCCGATCCGGGCGGCGAGTTCACGGCCTTGATGGCCACCAACGCTGTTGGAATTTCCAACTGCGGCTTGGAGCATGACCCCAAACGTCAGCAGTTTGCGCTCTGGTGTGGCGATGGCCGGATCTGGACGATGAAACCGCCTGCGACGTTGTCGCCCAACGGCTGGGTAATCACGCAACAACCGACGCCGCAAGGGGCGACTCCGACCCATGGCATTGGGTCTACGGGTGTCTTGGGCAAGTGGAAGTACATCCACAACCTGGACGTGTTCTTGGGTCTGGAGGACATCGTCAAGGGTGACATCTGGCTCTACAAGCCGGTGGGATGGCAGGATCCCGGGCCCGGCGGTGGGGGCGGGCCCGGGAACGTGCCGCCTTCGGTGGCGATCAGCCAGCCGCTGTCCGGCGCATCGGTTTCGTCAGGATCTTCGGTGCTTGTCGCGGCCACTGCGAGCGACAGCGACGGCAGCCTCACCAAGGTCGAGTTCTTCGATGGCGCCTCCAAAATCGGCGAGGCGACCAGCGCTCCATACCAGCTTAGCTGGGCTGCCGGGCCCGTTGGCAACGTGAGCCTGACGGCCAGGGCCACTGATGACTCGGGCGCGCAGACCACCTCTGGCGCGGTGATGCTCACGGTAACCGCCGGTGGACCGACCAACGTGCCGCCCACGGTATCGCTCGGTCAACCGCGATCGGGCGCATCGGTCGCCGCTGGCGCATCGATGCTGATCGCGGCCAACGCCGGCGACAGCGACGGCAGTGTCACCAAGGTCGAATTCTTCAGCGGCGCGGCCAAAATCGGCGAAGCCACCAGCGCGCCCTGGCAGATTAACTGGACGGCTGCGCCCGTGGGCCAAGTCAGCCTGACGGCCGTGGCCACCGACAATGCGAACGCACAGACCACCTCCGGCGCGGTCCTGCTCACGGTAACGGCCGGCGGGCCGACCAACGTCCCGCCCGCGGTCTCGATCAGCCAACCGCAATCGGGCGCCTCGGTCGCCTCGGGCGCATCGGTGGTGGTCGCGGCCAACGCCAGCGACAGTGACGGCAGCGTCATCAAGGTCGAATTCTTCAG
>JBDTRV010000133.1:0-6796 GCA_039931475.1 Burkholderiales bacterium
ACGGAATGCCGTGCGCGCCGAACAGGCGCACGTCGGTGTACAGCGGCGTGCCGGAGGTGGGGATCGGCTCGCCGAACACGGCTTCGCCATGCTTTTGCAGCGCCTGCACCAGCGGCGCGTTCTCGGCACTTGGTTTCCAGGAATCGGCGAGCAGCAAGCGCTTGATGTCGACCTTGATGCCATCGATGGTCTTGGCCGCATCGGCGATCACGCGGCGCACGTCAGCTTCGACTTCCTGCGGGTTCTCTTCGGGAATCATGCGGCGATCCAGGCGCAGCACTACCTTGCCGGGCACGACGTTGGTGTTGGTGCCGCCTTCGATCCGGCCGACATTGAGGTACGGGTGGTTGATGCCCTCGACTTTGGAGGTGATCTTTTTGTATTTGACGTTCTGTGCGTACAGCGCGTTCAGGATCACGGTCGCGCCTTGCAGCGCATCGATGCCGGTGTCGGGAATGGCAGCGTGCGCCATCTTGCCGTGCACCGTGACTTCCATCTGAAGACAGCCGTTGTGCGCGGTGATGACCTGGTAGCTGAATCCGGCGCCGATCAGGAAGTCGGGCTTGGTGTGCTTGTTCTCGAGCAGCCAGCCGGGGCCGAGCAGGCCGCCGAATTCCTCGTCATAGGTGAACAGCAGCTCTACACTGCCCTTTAGCTTCGCGTTTAGTGACTCGAGCGCGCGCACGGCGAAGGTGTAGCTCGCGAAATCACTTTTGCTCACCGCCGCGGCGCGGCCGTAGAGTTTTCCGTCTTCGATCTCGGCGCCATAGGGGTCGTGGCTCCAGCCGTCGCCCGGCGGGACGACGTCGCCGTGGGCGTTCAGCGCCACCGTCTTACCTTCGCCATATTTGCGGCGCACGATCAGGTTCGTGAGCGACTGCAGGCCGTAGTCCTTGACGTCCTTCTCGGGCACCACGAATCTTTCGGCCTCGAGACCGAATCCCTTGAGCAACTCTGCGGTGCGCTCAGCGTGCGGCGCGTTGTTGCCCGGGGGCGTGTCGGTCGGAATGCGCACCATCTCTTGCAGGAATTTCACTTCTTCATCGAAGTGCTGATCGACCCATGTATCGATCGCTTTGTATTGTTGTTCGTTGCTCATGCTTTTTCTTCTGCCAGGTTGTCGAGGAGCGTGCGGAATGCATGCACGCAGAGGTCGGTGTCGTCGTTGGTGATGGCTTCCAACGGGTTATGGCTGATGCCGGCGTTCAGCCCGCGCATGAACAGCATCGCCTGCGGCATTGCTTCGTGCATCTTCATCGCGTCGTGGCCGGCGCCGCTGGGCATTTTGAACAACGGCAGCCCCAGGGAGTCGACCGCGGCTTCCCAGCGCTTCTGCCAGTCCTGCGCGCTCGGCGCGGCGGCCGCGCGCATGGTTTCTTCCAGATTGAAGTGCACGCCGCGGCGCTCGCAGATGCGCTCGAGTTCGGCGCAAATGTCGTTGGCGCAGGCGTCGCGAACTTCGTTGGTGGTAGCGCGAATGTCCAGGCTGAACTTGCAGCGGCCCGGCACCACGTTCATCGAGCCGCTTGGCACTTCGAGCATGCCGACCGTGGCGACCAGATCGGGCACTTGCCCGCCGCGCTTTTCGGCGTAGAGCACGAGTTCGGCCGCGGCCGTGGCGGCGTCGCGCCGGGTGTCCATCGGCGTCGTGCCGGCGTGGCTGGCCATGCCGACGATTTCGCCGACATAGCGCACGCTTCCGTTGATCGACGTCACGATACCGAGCGGCAGATCGAGTGCATTGAGCACCGGGCCCTGTTCGATGTGGGTTTCGACAAAGCCCAGATATCTGGTCGGATCGCGCTTGAGCTTGGGGATGTCGTCTGGGCAGAGGCCGGCGTGCTCCATGGCTTCGCGCATCGTGACGCCGTCGGCGTCCTTCTGGTGCAGCCAACTGTTGTCGAAGTGCCCGGTCAACGCGCCGGAGCCGAGGAACACCGCCTTGTAGCGCTGGCCTTCTTCTTCCGCGAAGCCGACGACTTCGAAGCCGAACGGCAGCCGGCGATTGGCCTTGTGCAGTTCGCGCACGACGGCCATCGGCACCAGGATGCCCAGGCGGCCGTCGTACTTTCCGCCGTTTCTCACGGTGTCGTAGTGGCTACCGGTGAGAAGGCGCTTGGCATTGGGATCGCTGCCGTTATAGACGCCAACCACGTTGCCGACGGCGTCGATCTCGGCCGAATCAAAGCCGCATTCCTCCCGCATCCAGTGCGAAAGGCGCTGGGCGCACGCGCGGTGCGCGTCGGTCAGGTAGGTGACGGTGAGTTCGCCACGTTCGGCATAGCCGGGGTCGCTGTTGGCCGAAAGCCGCTCGGCCCAGTCCCAGACGAGGTTGCCCAGTTCCGGTGTGTGGCCGAACTTGTCGTTCAGGCGCAATTCGGCGATGCGGTGGATGTTGCGCAAGGACTCGGCCAACTCGAAGTCGGGATGGTTCTGGGCGCGCCGCTCGAAGGTCGCGATGATCTCGTCCTTGGGCAGGCCCTCGCCACGTGGGCCGCGCACCGCGAGGATGAACGGAAAGCTGAATTTTTTGTTGTAGTCGGCGTTGAGCTTCTGGATCTTCGCGAACTCTTCTGGCGTGCAGTCGGTCAGGCCGGCCTTGCCTTGTTCATGCGTGGATTCGGCAGTCAGCGTCTTGCTGACCATCGCCTTGCCGGCGAGTTCCGGGTGAGCGCGGATCAGCTTCAGTTGGGGTTCCTTGCCGGCGTCGCGCACGACCTCGACCAGCGCAAGCTTCAAGTGAGCGAGGCTCTTGAACGGACGCTTTTCGGCTGCCTTTGCCGCAATCCAGGGGGAGTGCTCGTAGACGCCGTCGAGCAGCTTGGTGAACTCGTCCGTCGATGCGGCGTTGATTTGGTCAAGGGTAAGGCTCATGTCGTTTCCCATGCAAAGGCGGTATCAGCGTTGAAAGGATGCGTCTTTTTCCAGTGACGCGCGATGTCGATGCGGCGCGGGACCCAAACTCGGTCGTGCTGCTCGATGTGGTCCAGAAAGCGCTGCAGCGCGCGCATCCGGCCGGGGCGCCCAAGCAGGCGGCAGTGCATGCCGATGCTCAGCATCTTTGGATGCTCGTCACCTTCGGCGTACAGCACATCAAAGCTGTCGCGCAGGTAGGTGAAAAAATCGTCGCCTTGCGAGAAGCCTTGCGGCAGCGCAAAGCGCATGTCGTTGCTGTCGAGCGTGTAGGGCACGACCAGGTGCTCCGCGAGCACGCCATCGGGCTTGCGCACCTGCAGCCAGAACGGCAGGTCGTCGCCGTAGTAGTCGCTGTCGTATTCGAAGCCGCCGTACTCGGCCACGATTTGGCGCGTGCGCGGGCTGTCGCGGCCGGTGTACCAGCCGAGCGGCCGCTCGCCCGTGAGGCGCTCGATGATCTGCATGCCCCGGCGCATATGCTCCATCTCGGAAGCCGCGTCGTAGTCCTGGTAGTGAATCCAGCGCCAGCCATGGCAGGCGATCTCGTGGCCGAGTTCCTTGAACGCGGCCGTCACTTCCGGGCAGCGTTCCAGCGCCATGGCGACGCCAAAAACCGTGAGCGGCAGGCCGCGCTTCTCGAATTCCTTCAGCAAGCGCCAGACGCCAACCCGGGAGCCATATTCGTAGATGCCTTCCATGCTCATATGCCGCGCCTTGAAGGCCGGCGGGTTGAACATTTC
The DNA here is from genome assembly GCA_039931475.1 of Burkholderiales bacterium. GTDB lineage: Bacteria > Pseudomonadota > Gammaproteobacteria > Burkholderiales > Burkholderiaceae_C > JBBPYC01. The sequence goes on from JBDTRV010000133.1 coordinate 3,657, forward strand.
GGATAAAAACTGCTCGCATGCGGCGTCGCCATGCAGCACCGAGTTCTCACCGCCTTCTTCGTAGTTCAGCACGAACTGCACCGCAATGCGCGCGTTGCCGGGCCACTGAGCGTGTGGTGGGTTGCGGCCGTAGCCCTTGAGGTCGCGCGGATAGCGCGTGCTTTCGTTGTTCGCCATGGTCAATCGGTTATTAGGATTTGGGAAAGGTCGGGAGGTTTGGGATCGAGCCGCACATTGCGCTCGACATGATCCAGGTGGTCCTCGGTCAAGCGCACTGCCGCGCGCACGTCACGTTTGGCAAGCGCTTCGACGATGGTGACATGCTCGTCATAGGACATCCGCGCCGAGTAAGAAGATTGGTACATCAGCGAAATCAGGGACGAGCGGCTGAGCAGGTCGGTCAGCATTTCGGCCAGCACGGCGTTGCCGAGCATACGCGCCAACACGATGTGAAAATCCGCGAGCAGCCGGATTCGGCCTGGCACATCGGTGCGAGTCACAGCGGCATATTCGGCCTGCAGGTGCGCTCGCAATTCAGCGATCTGCGCATCGCTGATGGTTGCGCAGAGCTTGCGCACCATCACACCTTCGACCATCTGCCGCATCTCGAACACTTGGCGCGCCTCTTCAACGCCGGGCATCGCCACGAAGGCGCCGCGCGCCGGCTCGAGCGTCACGAGCCGATCGCGGCTCAACTGGTTCAGCGCCTGCCGCACCAGCGTGCGAGAAACCTTGAAAATGTCGGCGATTTTTTGTTCACCAAGCTTGGTGCCGGGCATCAACCTGCGCTCGACGATCGCGTTGGTGATCGATTCGACGATGCGCTCCGTTGCGCTTGCGCTTTCGCGCGCCGGAAATGCGTCGAATGGGTCCGACTGCCCGCGCGGATTTTCGGCCCCGGCGGCTGGTTTGACGACCTTGAGACTGGCGCGGCTTTGGGGCACTGTGAACTCAAAACAATTTGACTCGACACTCTAAGTGTATACACTCCCCGAAATCGCGCAACCCTTCAATCACAACCACGAAAGGAACCGAATGGGACACCTGAGCACGCACGTACTGGACACGATGAACGGCTGCCCGGCGGCCGGCATGGCCGTGAAGCTGCAGCGAATCGAGGGCGGCAAGACCGAAACCATCAAGGATTTCAAGCTGAACGCTGATGGCCGAAATGATGGGGGGCCGCTGCTCGACGCCGCGAGCATGGCCGCAGGGCGATATCGCCTGATATTCTCGGTTGCTGCCTACTTTCGGGCGCGCGGCATCGACCTGCCCGATCCACCTTTTATCGACGAAGTGCAACTCGACTTCGGCATCGCCGACGCGGCCGGTCACTACCATGTGCCGTTGCTTGCGAGTCCGTGGGCATACTCGACCTATCGCGGGTCGTGATTTCCGGTTTTCAGCCCGTTTAGGGTTTTCCCGCGCACGAAACTGATCCGATCCTGTATACACTTTGCCCACGTCGCTGCGGAGCTCCCGTGTGCGAGTTTCCTTTGGATACTTCGCACGTGGTCGCGATGTTCGCCCTTCACAGAGCCCGCCGTGGTGAGGGATTTGCGTACCGTCTTCGCGCATCGGCTGCGCGCTCGAACTGACTGAAGGGATGCTTCCTTGGACACTTATCTTCTCGACTGGGCCAATCTGCTGCTGCGCTGGGCGCATGTCATCACGGCCATCGCCTGGATCGGCGCTTCTTTTTACTTCGTCCTGCTAGACAACAGCCTGACGCCGCCCGAAAGCGACGATCTCAAGGGAAAAGGCGTCGACGGTGAACTCTGGGCCGTGCATGGCGGCGGCTTCTACCATTCCCAGAAATACATGGTGGCACCAAAGTGGCGACCGCTGCCGGACAACCTGCATTGGTCGTACTGGGAGAGCTACTCGACCTGGTTGACTGGTTTCGGCTTGTTCACAGTGCTGTACCTGTTCAACGCCGGTACCTTTTTGGTCGACAAGACGGTTTACGACTGGTCGCCGGGCGCCGCCATTGCAACTTCGCTGGTGTTTTTCATTGCGTTCTGGGGCATTTACGACGCAATCTGCCGAACGCTTGGCCAGAAGAAAAACGGCGATCTGATCGTCGGTGTATGCGTGCTCGTCTTCGTCATCTTCGCGTCCTGGGTCGCGTGCCAGTTGTTCGCCGGTCGCGCGGCGTTCCTGCTGGTCGGTGCGATGCTCGCCACGACGATGAGCGCCAACGTGTTCTTCTGGATCATTCCGGGTCAGCGCACGGTGGTCGCGCAACTCAAGGCCGGCGCAACGCCCGATCCGATCTACGGCTGGCGCGGCAAGCAGCGCAGCGTGCACAACACCTACTTCACGTTGCCGGTGTTGATCGCGATGCTGTCGAACCACTACGGGTGGTTGTACCAGGGCAAGCACAACTGGATCGTGCTGGTGCTCCTGATGCTCGCTGGCGCACTGATCCGGCACAGCTTCGTCGCTCGCCACAAAGCACACGTGCTGCACAAGCGCGTGCCGTGGGAACACGCCATCATCGGCACCTTGGTGACCATCGGCTTGGTGTTCTGGCTTGCGCCGGCGCCGCAGAGCGCCGCCGCCAAGGCTGCTGCCTCAAAGCCAGTGTCGTTCGCCGAGGTCAAAAGCGTGATCGACCAGCGCTGCGCGATGTGCCACAACGCGCAGTTGCAGCAGAAGGGCATTGCGCTCAACACTCCGGAACTTATCAAGCAGCACGCGCAAGCGGTCTACCAGCAGGCAGCAGTGCTCAAGCTCATGCCTCAGAACAATGCAACTCAGATTACCGACGATGAACGCGGCCTGATCAAGCGTTGGTTCGAAGCCGGAGCGCCGGTGCAGTAATCCGCCGCGCCGGTTCCAAGAAGCCGGCGCTTTCTTTCACCCTAACCGTTACCTTCCCCCTTTTCCCTGAAAGATTCGAGGAGACAAAAACCAATGAGCACCCTTGCCGTCCACCCGGTGGACGAAATCCTACCTCCCGTGCGCTTGGCCACCCTTGGCCTGCAGCACGTGCTGGTGATGTATGCCGGCGCCGTGGCCGTGCCGCTGATCGTCGGCCGCGCGCTGCAGCTCACGCCGGAGCAAGTGGCCATGCTGATCTCGGCCGACCTGTTCGTCTGTGGCATCGTCACGTTGATCCAGTCGTTCGGCCTGAC
>JBDTRV010000134.1:0-6784 GCA_039931475.1 Burkholderiales bacterium
CCACGTTCGCCCAGGCGGCAGAGCCGAACGCCGCCATTGCCGAGGTGCTGAAGTTCGCACTGGCGCTGTCCGTGCCATTGGTGGCGCAGAGCGTGTAGCTGGTCGCCTGCGACAGATTACGCACGGTGTAGTTCGCGTTTGTGGCAGCGGCCAGCGACAGGGAACCACGCCGGTAGGCTGCGGTGCCCGTGCTGTCCAGGCCAGTCTGGGTCTGGAGCACACTGCCGCAGCTCACAGTGCCTTGCAGTACCGTCAGATGGCCGGTGGCGGCGCTGCTGGAGTTGAGCGTGATGGTGGTCATGCCCGCCGAGGGGGCTGTGGAAACGATGCTGATGGCCGCCTGGGCGGCGCTGCTGGCAAAACCCAAGACGCCCAGGGCGAGCAAGGCGCCCCGCAGGAAACGACGGGGACTAGGAGAGCACGGGAGCATGGCTTTTCCGATTAGCGATGTGGCAGCGCGTGGGCGCAGTGGGCGCTGCAAAGCGATTGGCCACCAATCCTATCGTGTATTCAAATGCAATTGAAAAATGCATGTGGCGGGCAACGGACGCCGAAAAGGTATGCGCGGTGGAAAAATCGAAACTGTCTGGCACAGAAGATTCGACCTCTCAGAATTGCGCTGGAGCCTCGATTGCGGAATGGGCAAGGGGGTCAATCACCCCGGCATTTGCGGATTTTCTTGCTCCGCGCGTCGGCCGTGCAGACTCCTAGTGGAGTCGGGCGGTGGTGCCACGCCGAAGACAGCTCTCTATCCGAGCCTTCCTGTCAAGCAAGGAAAGCGCGCGTCGAAGCCGAACAAGCCCAGGTATTCGAGAGCCTGCCAGGAATCTGTTTGCCCGTGCGGGAACGCTCATCAACAAGATCGCCCTGGTCGCCAACGTTGAGAGGTGGCTTTCCCATGGAATGACCGGCTGCTAGGTGTCGCAAGCCGTCCGCCATATCTCCTGCTCACAACATAAAGTCATAGCCAATCGTCAACGGCGCGTGATCGCTGAAGCGCGCCTCCTTGTAGATGCCAGCATGGCGCGCGCTGTGCGCCAGGGCCGGAGTGGCCAAGTGGTAGTCGAGCCGCCACCCCACGTTGTTCGCATATGCCTGGCCGCGATTGCTCCACCAGGTGTAGGCGGCGTCGGTGGCGGTGGGTTGCAGCTTTCGGTAGACATCGACCAGGCCGGTTTCATCGAGAAGCTTGCTCATCCAGGCGCGCTCCTCGGGCAGGAAGCCGCTGTTTTTCTGGTTGCTGCGCCAGTTCTTGAGGTCGATCTGCTGGTGTGCGATGTTGACGTCGCCGCACAAGATGAACTCGCGTTCGGCCTTGAGGCGCACGAGGTGCGGGTCGAACTGGTCCAGAAACCTGAATTTTGCTGCTTGCCGCAGCTCGCCGGAGGAGCCGCTCGGAAAGTAGCAACTGATGACCGAGAACTTGCGCGCCGGCGTGTCGAAGCGCAGTTCCAGGTAGCGGCCTTCGGCGTCGAACTCGGGTGAGCCGTAGCCGACGATCACCTCGCTTGGCTCATGGTGTGTGTAGACGCCGACGCCCGCATAGCCTTTGCGGTCCGAGAAGTGGAAGTGCCCCTTCAGCCCCGCGAGCTGCTCGAAGCGACCTTCAACGTCGGCCGCCAGCACGCGGATTTCCTGCACGCAAATACAATCAGGCGCCGTTTTGGCGATCCAGGCTTCGACGCCCTTGGCCGTGGCCGAGCGGATGCCGTTGAGGTTGAGGCTGGTCAGTTTGAACAAGAGGAATATCTCTATGGAGCCTGATTCGCGCGATACGGCGGGTGCCGAGGCCGACCCGCTTGCGCTTGATTTCGTGCAGTTCGCGCTCGATTGTGGCGTGCTGCGCTTTGGCGAGTTCAAGACCAAGGCCGGGCGGATGAGTCCGTACTTCTTCAACGCCGGCCTGTTCGACGATGGTGCCAAGCTCGCCCGGCTCGGGCAATTCTATGCATGCAGCATTGCGGCCAGCGGCATCGAGTTCGACATGCTGTTCGGCCCCGCATACAAGGGCATCCCGCTGGGCGCGGTCGTTGCGGTCGAACTGGCGCGGCTCGGCCAAAACCGCCCCTTTGCTTACAACCGAAAGGAAGCCAAGGACCACGGCGAAGGCGGAACGGTCGTCGGCGCACCCTTGGCCGGCCGCGTGCTGATCGTTGACGACGTGATGTCCGCCGGCACCGCGGTGCGCGAATCGATCGCGCTGATCCGGGCCGCCGGCGCCGAGCCGCATGCGGTCGCGATCGCGCTCGATCGGCAGGAAGTCGCAACCGAAGGCGCGAGCCAGAGCGCGGTGCAGTACGTGCAGCGGGAGCTTGGGCTCAAGGTCTGCTCCATCGCCAAACTCGACGATTTGTTGACTTTTTTGGCGCGCCGGCAGGGCACCGACTTCGCAAGTTGTTACGAGGAGGTGATAGCCTACAGAGAGAGATACGGCGTGAACGAAAGGTCGGCGTGAAAGTTGGGTTTCTGGGTGTGGGGGGTCTTTTGATCGCGACAGCGGCTTTGCCGGGTTTCGCGCAGGACAGCATCTACGCCTGTACCGACGCCTCCGGCCGCCGGATCACGTCGGACCGCCCGATCATCCAGTGCATCGACCGCGAGCAGCGCGAGTTAAATCCGAGCGGCACCGTCAAGCGCACGGTCGGGCCGTCGCTCACCGCACAGGAACGCGCCGCCAAGGAAGAAGTCGAGCGACGCGAAGCCGAAGAAACCGCGCGCATTGCCGAAGAACGCCGACGCGACCGCGCGCTGCTGTCCCGCTACAAGAATCGGGACGCGCACGACGAGGAGCGCGGGCAGGCGCTGCTGCAGGTCGACGCGGTGATCGGCGCGGCGAAAAAGCGAGTGACGGAACTGGCGGCCGACCGCAAACAGCTCGACCAGGAGATGGAGTTCTACGCCAAGGATCCGAAGCGGGCGCCGGCATCGCTCAGGCGCCAGATCACCGGCAACGAACAGAGCATTGCGCTGCAACAGCGCTTCATAGCGGACCAGCAAGGCGAGAAGCAGCGCATCAATGAGCGTTTCGACGAAGAGTTGGCGCGCCTGACCCCGCTTTGGACCGCGGCCGGGGTGCCCTCCGGCAGGGTCAAGCCAGTTTCGCCTTCAGCAACGCGTTGACCTGGGCCGGATTGGCCTTGCCGCGGCTTGCCTTCATCACCTGTCCGACCAGCGCATTGAAAGCCTTGTCCTTGCCAGCGCGGTATTGAGCAACGTTGTCGGCATTGGCTGACATCACGTCGTCGACAATTTTTTCCAGAGCGCCGTCATCCTGCATCTGACGCAACCCCTTCGCGTCGATCAGCGCATCGACCTCGTTGCCTTCGCCGTTCCATAGCGCTTCGAACACCTGGCGCGCCGCGTTGTTCGATACCGTTGCGTCGGAGATCCGAGCGACCAACGAGGCCAATTGCGAAGCGGACACCGGCGCCTCTTCGATCCCGATTTCCTGAGCGTTCAAGCGGCGCGAAACTTCGCCCATGATCCAGTTGCTAACGAGTTTTGGCTGGCCGGATTCTTGAGCGGCCGACTCGAAGTAGGCGGCCATCGCCTTGCTTTGCGTGAGCGTCGTCGCGTCGTATTCGGGCAAACCGTAGTCGCCTACGAAGCGCTCGGCCATCACGCGCGGCAACTCGGTCATCTGGCTGCGCAGGCGCTCGACCCATCCAGCGTCGATCACGAGCGGTGGCAGATCCGGATCCGGAAAGTAGCGGTAGTCGGCCGAGTCTTCCTTGCTGCGCATCGCGCGGGTCTCGCCGGTGTCGGGGTCGAACAGCACGGTCGCCTGCCGGATCGCATGGCCATCTTCGATCTGCTCGATCTGCCAGCGCACCTCAAAGTCCATCGCCTGCTGCATGTTGCGGAAGCTGTTCAGGTTCTTGATCTCGCGCCGCGTGCCCAACTCCCCGCCGGGTTTGCGCACCGACACGTTCGCATCACAGCGGAACGAACCTTCCTGCATGTTGCCGTCGCAGATGCCGAGCCAGGTCACGATCTGGTGCAGCTGTTTTGCGTACGCGACCGCTTCCGATGAGGACCGCATGTCCGGCTCGGTCACGATCTCGAGCAGCGGCGTGCCGGCGCGATTCAGATCGATGCCGCTCATGCCGATGAAGTCTTCGTGCAACGATTTGCCCGCATCTTCCTCCAGATGCGCACGCACCAGGCGCACCGATTTTTTTGCGCCCTCGAAAAGAAACTCGATCTGTCCGCCCTGCACCACCGGGATCTCGAACTGGCTGATCTGGTAGCCCTTCGGCAAGTCCGGATAGAAGTAGTTCTTGCGCGCGAACACGCTTTTCGGTGCGATGTGTGCGCCGATCGCAAGGCCGAACTGGATCGCGCGATCGACCGCACCACGGTTGAGCACCGGCAAGGTGCCCGGCAGCGCGAGGTCCACCGCGCAGGCCTGCGTGTTCGGCGCGGCGCCGAACACGGTGGCCGCGCGGCTGAATATCTTGCTGTGGGTCGAAAGCTGGGCGTGGGTTTCGAACCCGATCACCACTTCATAACCCTGCACGAGTTTGGCTGCACTCACTTCGGCGCTCATGACGAGAGCCCCGTTGGCATTCGGGTGTGAAAGTCAGTGGCTTGCTGCAGCCGGTGTGCCGTGTTCAAAAGCCGGCCTTCCTGAAAGTAGTTGCCGATCAACTGCAGGCCGACCGGCATGCCGCCTTCTCCGAAACCCGCTGGCACACTCATGCCGGGCAGGCCGGCCAGCGATGCCGGCAAGGTGAATATGTCGGCTAGATAGTTGGCCAGCGGATCGCCACTCTTGTCGCCGAGCTTCCAGGCAACCGTCGGCGCGACCGGTCCTGCGACCAGATCGCATTTCTTGAACGCGGCCTGAAAATCGTCGGCAATCATGCGCCTGATCTTTTGCGCCTGCAGGTAGTACGCGTCGTAATAGCCGTGCGAGAGCACGTAGGTGCCGACCATGATGCGGCGCTTGACTTCATCGCCAAAGCCTTCCGTACGCGTCTTCTTGTATAGGCTGTCCAGGTCGGTGTAGCTCGACGCGCGATGCCCGAATTTGACGCCGTCGAAGCGCGACAGGTTGCTCGACGCCTCGGCCGGTGCAATCACGTAGTAAACGGGAATGGCCAGGTCGGTGCGCGGCAGGCTGATCGGAACCAGCTTCGCGCCGAGTTTTTCGAGTTCCTTGATGGCGGAATCGACCGCGCCGCGCACGTCGGCCGCGAGGCCCTCGCCGAAAAACTCCCTCGGCAGCCCGATGCGCAGCCCCTCGATCGAATCGCCCAAAGTGCGCGAAAAATCCTCTGACGGACGATCGAGCGAGGTGGAATCCCGCTCCAGATCCGGCCCGCACATGGCCGACAGCAGCAGCGCGCAATCCTCGGCCGTGCGTGCCATCGGTCCGGCCTGGTCCAGGCTGGACGCGAACGCGATCATCCCGTAGCGCGACGCGCGGCCATAGGTCGGCTTGATGCCGGTGATGCCGCAGAACGCGGCGGGTTGGCGGATCGAACCCCCGGTGTCGGTGCCGGTGGCCGCAGGGGCGAGCCGTGCAGCGACGGCGACTGCGCTACCGCCGGATGAGCCGCCTGGAATCCGCGTCGGGTCCCACGGGTTTTTCGCAGGCTGGAAGGCTGAGTTCTCATTCGACGAACCCATCGCGAACTCGTCGCAGTTGAGTTTGCCCAATGTCACCGCGCCGGCCTGCGCGAGATTGGCGACCACGGTCGCGTCGAACGGCGAACGGTAGCCAGCCAGAATTTTCGAGCCGGCCGTCGACGGGAAATCGCGGGTGACGAAGATGTCCTTGTGCGCGATCGGAACGCCGAGCAATGGCGCGGCATCGCCCGCCGCAATGCGAACATCCGCAGCTTTCGCCTGAGCCAGCGTCGCCTCCGGATCGACCGCCAAATAGGCGCCGAGCCCTTCATGTACGCTTGCGCGGCCCAGAAAATGATTTGCCGCCTCTACGCTCGAAACATCGCGGCTCCTAAGCAGCGCGATGAGTTGCGCCGCGCTCAGAAGGTGCAATTCGTTCATGCCACGACCCAGCAACAAACCATCATTCCACCACCCTCGGCACCAAATACAAACCCTGCTCCACCATCGGCGCGCTGCGCTGATTGGTTTCTCGTTCGCCCGGCTCCCGCACCACATCGTCGGCCAGATGCAAGGACACATCCGCGATCGCGGAGATCGGATGCGCGAGCGGCTCGACGCCGGCGGTATCGACCGCGCGCATCTTCTCGACCAACTCGAACAAACCGTTGATCTGATGCAGCATTCGCTCGGCTTCGGCCGGCGCGAGTTCGAGTTTGGCCAGATTGGCGATCCGGTCGATGTCTTGCGTGGAAAGGGACATGGGGGCTTGAAAGAACCGTTCGCAACGAATGCGGCGGTAATTGGCAGGTTACACAAAGCCGCATTTCAGAGGGGCTTCGGGTTATTATCCCGTCTTTGGCCCCCCGCCGCGAACCTGCCGGTAACCGGGCCGATCACCCCAATTTTCACGCTCAATCTCAGGCCGCGCCTTGCCGCTTGCGCAGTGGCGCCCTTTCACGGGCCTTTTAGGACCTTTTCATGTTTGCAACTTTTCGCCGGTTCTTTTCGACCGACCTGGCGATCGACCTCGGCACCGCCAACACGCTGATCGTCGCACGCGGCAAAGGCATCGTGCTCGACGAACCGTCGGTGGTCGCGATCCGGCACGAGGGCGGGCCGCACGGCAAGAAAGTGATCCAGGCGGTCGGCCGGGAAGCCAAGGCGATGCTCGGCAAGGTGCCGGGCAACATCGAGGCGATCCGGCCGA
>JBDTRV010000135.1:0-6773 GCA_039931475.1 Burkholderiales bacterium
CCAAGCACATCGAGCAGCCGGGCTCGCGCCATTCGAAGCCGGCGGCCGTGAAAATCTTGTCCAGGCCTTCACGCTCGGCCTGCTCCTTGACCAGGCCCGAGCCGGGCACGACCAGCGCGAGCTTCACGTTGCTCGCTACCTTCTGCCCGAGCTTCTTGACGATGGCCGCGGCTTCGCGCATGTCTTCGATGCGTGAGTTGGTGCAGGAGCCGATGAAGACTTTGTCGACGTGCACGTCCGACAGCGGCTTACCGGGCGCAAGACCCATGTACGCAAGCGCGCGCTCGATCGCGTCGCGCTTGTTCGGGTCCTTCTCGCGGTCCGGATCGGGAACGCGGTCGTCCACGCCGAGCACCATTTCGGGCGAGGTGCCCCAGGTGACTTGAGGAATGATCTTCGAGGCGTCCAGCTCGACGACGCGATCGAACTTTGCTTCCGAGTCCGACTGCAATGTTTTCCAGTAGGCCGCCGCCTGATCCCATTCCGGGCCGCCGACAAATTTTCCGGTTTTCGGGTCCGTGCCGGGCGCCATCGGCCGGCCTTTCAGATAGGAAATGGTCTTGTCGTCCACCGCGACCAGCCCCGCGCGGGCGCCAGCTTCGATCGCCATGTTGCACACCGTCATGCGGCCTTCCATCGAAAGCGCGCGGATCGCGCTGCCCGCGAATTCGATCGTGCTGCCGGTGCCGCCGGCGGTGCCGATCTTGCCGATGATCGCGAGCACGATGTCCTTCGCGGTGCAGCCTTTGGGCAACTGGCCTTCGACCTTGATCAGCAGGTTCTTCGCCTTCTTGGCGAGCAGGGTCTGAGTTGCCATCACATGCTCGACCTCGCTGGTGCCGATGCCGTGCGCGAGCGCGCCGAATGCGCCGTGCGTCGACGTGTGCGAGTCGCCGCAGACCACGGTCATGCCGGGCAAGGTCGCGCCGGTTTCGGGGCCGATCACATGCACGATGCCTTGGCGCTTGGAGAGGAACGGAAAATACGCGGCCGAGCCGAATTCGGAGATGTTGTGGTCCAGCGTGGTGATCTGCTCTTTGCTGATCGGATCGTCGATGCCGTCGTAGCCGCGTTCCCAGCCGGTGGTCGGCGTGTTGTGGTCGGCGGTGGCGACGATCGAGCTGATGCGCCAGACCTTGCGCCCGGCCTGACGCAGACCTTCGAACGCCTGCGGGCTCGTGACCTCGTGCACCAGGTGTCGATCGATGTAGAGGACGGAGGTGCCGTCTTCCTCGGTGTGGACGACGTGTTCGTCCCAGATTTTGTCGTAGAGGGTGCGTGCCATTTGCGGAACTTCCTAGCCGGATCGCTCGATTCTATGCTTGGCCCGAGGTTGCCGTGCCTGCTGAAACGGCCCTGCGGCGGGTTGAATGGGCGTGCGCAAACGGTTGCGCTGGTAGCCGTTGCAGCGACAACGCCGCGCGGTTGGCCGCCCGTTTCATGCCGCCGAAGCCGCTGGCCTGCCTGGTGCAAGCGCTGGCGAACGAAATTCCGATGTTTTTTGGCTGTTCCCGCTAGTCCACTGGCATTTTCTAGCTATAAAAACAGAAGCAAGACCGCTGACCAACTTCATTCCGGCTGAATCCCGGCCGCCTTGATGATCTTGCCCCAGCGCTCGATTTCGCCGTCCTGGAAGTGCCCGAGTTCTTCTGGCGACGTGGTGTAGGGCACCATGCCGTTGCTGTCGATGAACTTGCGCACCGAGGGCGTGGCCACCGCCTTGACCATCAGTTCGTTGATGCGCGCGACGATCGGTGCCGGCGTCTTGGCTGGCGCGTAGGCTGCCCCCCAGTAGCTCATTTCGTAGCCCTTCACGCCGGCCTCGCTCATCGTCGGAAGGTCCGACACGAGCGACAGTCGCTCCGGGCTGGTGACGGCAAGGCCCTTGAGCTTGCCGGCCTTGACCTGCGGCAGGCTGGTGGTCAGATCCACGATCATCAGGTCAATCGTGCCGCCCACCAGGTCGGTGATCGCCAGCGGATTGGCCTTGTACGGCACGTGCAGCAACTTGATGCCGGTCATCTGCTGGAGCAGTTCCACCGCGACCCGGGCCGAGGAACTGCCGGCGCCGAAGGTCAATTTGCCCGGCTCCTTTTTCGCCAGCGCGATCACGTCGGCGACGCTGTTCACCTCGAGGGTGGGGCGCACCACCATCATCTGATAGCCCTTGACCAATGCCGCTACCGGCTCGAAGTCCTTCACCGGGTCATAGCTCAGCTTCTTGTACAGGTGCGGATTGGCCGACTGCGTGGTGTTGGTGGTGACGAATACGGTGTAGCCGTCTGGCGCGGCCCGCGCCGCCGCCTGCGCCGCAATAGATCCGCCCGCGCCGACCTTGTTGTCGACCACCACGCTCTGGCCGGTCTCGCGCGAAATTTCCTGCGCGATCACTCGCGCCAGGCCGTCGGTGGTGCTGCCGGCCGAGAACGGCACCACGAAGGTGACGGGTTTGGCCGGGTAGGGCGCTTCCTGCGCATGCGCGGCGAAGGTTGCGGCGGCCGCAAGGCAGGTCGCAAGGACAAAACGGCGGGCGATCGGATTTTTCACAAGGGGTCCTTTGCGGTCATTGGGAGGTGTTGTGCGCCATTCATGGATCGTTTGATGGCCTTGGAGCGAATGCGCGCCGCAGGTCGCCGATCCTTGAGATGCGCGTGCCGCGACGGATTTTGCGGAGCGGATTGGCCCGCGCGTGTGAGCCGGCGTGGCTTGCGCGGCGCCCGGCATTGCGCTCTTCTTGCTATCAGAAACGAAGCTGAAAATGACCACTGGACTAACGGAAACGGCCATTTCTGGTCCGAATCTCGCTTGCCCATCGCCTGACCACCGCCGGAAGCGCCCGGTTCAAGTCGGAGAGCCGCGCGTGCCCACGAACAGGCTGTACAACGACTGGGCGCTCGCCATGAACAGGCGGTTGCCGCGCGGCCCGCCGAAGCACAAATTGGCGCAGCGCTCGGGCAGGCGGACCTGGCCGATCGGCCGGCCGCCTGGGTCATACACCATCACGCCGTCGAGTTCTTCCGCGTTCACATCGCCTTCACCGCTTCCGCCAAAGCCGCACCACAGGTTGCCGTCTTCGTCGCAGGCGATGCCGTCGAACGCGCCGGGGCCCTCGGCGTCGATGTGCAGCCGCTTGTCGGAAAGCTTGCCCTTGGCGTTGACGTCGAAGGCCCAGATCAGCCGATGCGGCCGCGCCCGGCTCTCTACCACATACAGCTTCTTGCCATCGGGCGAAAAGCAAAGACCGTTCGGCCCCGCGAGATCATCGCGCGCGACTTCCAGCTTGCCACTCTTGCCGTCGATCCGGTAGACCGCGTGCGGCAGTTCCTGCAGCGCCTTTTCGCCCTCGTAATGGCCGCCGATGCCGAACGGCGGATCGGTGAACCAGATCGAGCCGTCGGCCGCGGAGACGATGTCGTTCGGTGAGTTCAGGCGCTTCCCGTCGAAAGAATCGGCCAGCACCGTGATGTGGCCGTCGTATTCGGTGCGGGTCACTCTGCGCGTGAGGTGCTCGCAGGCCAGCAGGCGGCCCTGCCGGTCGCGCGCGAGGCCATTGGCGTTGTTGGAGGGCTGGCGGAAAACGCCGCTCGTGCCGGTGGCTTCGTCCCAGCGGATGATGCGGTCATTCGGGATGTCGCTTACCAGCAGATAGCGGCCGTCTCCGAACCAGACCGGCCCTTCAGCCCAGCGCAGGCCGCAGACGAGGCGCTCGACCGCAGCGGAAAACACCCGGTATTCGGCGAACGCGGGATCGAGCACGCGCACCGCCGGATCGGGGTAGCGCTGGCTCGGATGAAATGGTGCGACCGCGTCTTCGCGGCCGGCTGGGGCGGCGTCGAAGAGGGCCGGGAAGGTCGAGTTCATCGCTTTGGCGCGTCAGTTTGCCGCGGGAGCGAACAACGTTGCGGGCGGCGCGTGCGCGTCAACGATCGCCGCTGAGATCAGCGCTTGAGCGACCTGGACGCTGTCGGCGTGCCGCCCGGCCATGGCCGTCAATGCGCGTAGGCCACCACGGACAGCGCCCGCACGCGCTGGATCAGCGCGCGGTCATTCCACGGTTTCCTGAAAATGCCGTAGACGCCGGACAGATCGCCGACCCGTGCCTGCAAGTCCTCGTTGGCAGTGATGGCAACGATCGGCACATGCTCGGTCTCGATCGCGCCATGTACCGCCGCGATCAACTCGAAGCCGTCCATCGACGGCATCTCTAGGTCAGTGATTAGCACCGAAGGCAATTCGCCGCGTTGCAGCATGTCGAGCGCCTCTTGCCCATTGGTGGCCTCGGCGACCCGAAAGCCGGCAGCGGTGAGTAGGCGCGAGAGTTTGATGCGCACCAAGCGCGAATCGTCCGCGATCACGACAAGGGGAGCGTTGGGTTGGGGCGCCGGCGGTGTGAACGTGGGCGACGCGGGCACTCGCGGCGTCAGAGGGGGCAACGCGCTAGGAGAGTCCGTAACCCTGCGGCCCTTGCGCCGACGCACGGCGCCACCGGGCGAGTCGGCCGGGCGGGGGTGGGATCCGGTGCGATCAATCAGCACAAGCGCGACGATAGCGATCGCAATCAAGAAGGCCAGAGGAAAAAGCGAACTGTTGACCACCTCCAACAAGTGCATCCGCACGTTGGCGCCCGAAAAGTCCTGTAGCCAAGAAGGCAAAAAATTGATCACGTCGCGTTCGTTCCGGAGTTGAGACGTTTCATCAACGTCGAGCACCGTGTAGCACTTGTTTTTTTGTTGGTGCGCACGTTCGTGAATTGTAAAAAGCCCGCCGCGTTTTGCGCGCGGCGGGCTTAGATTTAACTAAATGGCTTTTTGGTTTTCGTTAGCGTTTGCCTACCGGTTTCACATCGCGCCGCTCGGATCCAATGTACAACTGGCGCGGGCGGCCGATCTTGTAGTCGGGGTCGCCGATCATTTCGTTGAGCTGCGCGATCCAGCCGACGGTGCGCGCGAGCGCGAAGATCGCGGTGAACAACGGCACCGGGATGCCGATGGCTCGCTGCACGATGCCGGAATAAAAGTCGACGTTCGGATAGAGCTTGCGCGAGACGAAGTATTCGTCTTCGAGCGCGATTTTCTCGAGCGCCATCGCGAGCTTGAACAGCGGGTCGTTTTCGAGGCCCATCTCGGTCAGCACTTCCTTGCAGGTTTCCTGCATGAGCTTGGCGCGCGGGTCGTAGTTCTTGTAGACCCGATGCCCGAAGCCCATCAGCTTGACGTTCGAATTCTTGTCCTTGACCTGCTTGATGAAGTCGCCAATCTTCTCGATGCCGCCATTGCGCTCGATGTCATACAGCATGTTGAGCGCCGCTTCGTTAGCGCCGCCGTGCGCCGGGCCCCAGAGGCACGCCACACCAGCGGCGATGGCGGCGAACGGGTTGGTGCCGGACGAGCCGCACAAGCGCACGGTCGAGGTCGACGCATTCTGTTCGTGGTCGGCATGCAGGATGAAGATGCGGTCCAGCGCCTTCTCCAGCACCGGCTTCACCACGTATTCCTCGCACGGCGTCGCGAACATCATGTGCAGGAAATTGCCTGCGTAGGAGTGCGAATTGCGCGGGTACATATAGGGCTGGCCCTGCGTGTACTTGTAGGTCATTGCCACCAGCGTCGGCAGTTTTGCGATCAGGCGAATTGCGGCGATTTCGCGGTGCTTGGGGTTGGTGATGTCGGTGCTGTCGTGGTAGAAGGCCGACATCGCGCCGACCAGCCCGGTCATGATCGCCATCGGATGGGCGTCGCGCCGGAAGCCGCGCAGGAAGAACTGCATCTGCTCGTTGATCATCGTGTGATGGGTCACCATCGACTCGAAATCGGTTTTCTGCTTTTGATTGGGCAGGTCGCCGTACAGCAGCAGATGACAGGTTTCCATGTAGTCGCAGGTGGTCGCCAACTGCTCGATCGGGTAGCCGCGATACAGCAGTTCGCCCTTGTCGCCGTCGATGTAGGTGATTCCCGATTCGCATGCCGCGGTCGACAGAAAACCGGGGTCGTAGGTGAACATGCCGGTCTGCGCGTAAAGCTTGCGGATGTCCAGCACGTCGGGGCCGATCGTGCCCTGATACACCGGAATTTCAAAGCTCGGACTGCCGTTGCTGAATGACAGCGTGGCCTTGTTGTCAGCTAGTTTCATGGTTGCCCTTTCAGCATTTTCAGAACTTCATTCAGCTCGACTCGATCGAGTCGTGCATCCACTTGATTGAGCGATTTTCGGGCCAACAACAGGTCGAGCAGATCGTTGTCGCCCAGGTCCATGAGCTCGGCCAGGGAGCGGGCTTGCCCCACGGTGAGATCACGCTCGTGCCTTGCGAAGAACCGCTCGATCAGCAGATCATTTTCGAGCAAGCCGCGACGGCAGCGCCAGCGTAGCTTGGACAACGCCCGCTCGTCGACGGGAGCATCGTCGTCGGCCGCGGCAGAGCCTGAAAAGATGCCGGTGGCCCATGCCGTGGTCACGTTGGTCATCGTCGGGACGCTACAGCGCGCGCAAGGTCATCATTTCCTTGATCTTGCCGATCGCGCGGGTCGGGTTCAGATTCTTCGGGCAGACGTCAACGCAGTTCATGATGCTGCGGCAGCGGAACAGCCGGTACGGGTCTTCCAGGTTGTCCAGACGCTCGCCGGTCGCTTGGTCCCGGCTGTCGGCGAGGAAGCGGTAGGCCTGTAGCAGCCCCGCGGGGCCGACGAACTTGTCCGGGTTCCACCAGAAGCTCGGGCACGCGGTCGAGCAGCTCGCGCACAGGATGCACTCGTAGAGGCCGTTCAGCTCGTCGCGCT
>JBDTRV010000136.1:0-6758 GCA_039931475.1 Burkholderiales bacterium
GCTCGGCTTCGTCGGCGCAGGAGGCCTCGGACAGCAGCTGGACAACTCGACCAAGATGTTCGCGGGCGGCGAAGTGGCGACGATGCTGCTTGTGTTCATTGCGCTGGTGGCGCTGGCCGACAAGGTCAGCGCCTGGTTGCGCCAATCTCTGGCCTGACCGGCGGCATCACATGAGCCCGACTCCCGAACGCCGCGCCGCCAACGAGCCCTATCGGCTGCCGCCGCCGCTGTTCGATGCGCGCTGCAAGGCCTGCTGGTTCACGCTCGCGCTGTTGCTGCTGGTGGTCGCCAGCTTCTGGAGTCTCGATCTGCAATGGTCGGCATTCGTGTCCCTCGAAGCCGCACGCGGGATGGCGCGCTTCGTTGGCGAGTTTTTTCCACCTGATTTTTCGGCCGCATTCGTGCGCAAGGTCGCCATTGCCTCCTGGGAGACGCTTGCGATGTCGGCCCTGGGCACGGTGCTCGCGGCGATTTTTGGGATCGCGCTGGCTTTGCCGGCAAGCCGGGCGCACCAGGGCGACCGGGCGCTCGCGCGCACGCCGACCCGGCTGTTGCTGAACGCGCTGCGGGCGATTCCGGAGTTGGTCTGGGCCGCGCTGTTGTTGATCTCGGCCGGCCTCGGGCCGTTGGCCGGCACCCTGGCGCTCGCATTGCACACCACCGGCGTGCTGGGGCGCCTGTTCGCCGAAGCGATCGAAAACGCGCCGCCCGATTCAGCCGCCGCCCTGCGCACCCACGGCATCGGCCCGGTGCGCGTCTTTCTCTACGCGACCTTGCCGCAAGTGCTGCCGCAGATCATCTCCTACACGCTGTATCGGTGGGAGAACAACATCCGCGCCGCCGCGATCCTGGGCGTGGTCGGCGCGGGCGGCCTGGGCCAGTTGCTCGCGTTTCACATGGGCCTGTTCCAGATGGGCAAGACCGCGACGGTGCTGATCGCCATGCTGATCCTGGTCGCGATCGTCGACGCGCTGAGTTACTGGATGCGGCGGGCGTTGGCGCGCTAATTCGCCCACCTAAAGAGCCGTTGTGGTCGAACCGCCAAACGATCGCGCAAACGATCGTTGCATTCGTCGGATGGCGAGCGTTGCCCAGCGCAACGCTTTCTTCCGGCACGTCGATCGCGACCACGAAGTGCTCGAGCGACAGACCAGCGGATCGATGGACGCACCTCACGCCCATGGCTGCAATTTGGCCATCCCGCACCGCGACGTCCGGAACCGACGGCACGTTGCCGCTGCCATCGAGCACGAGCGCACCGCGGATGCGCAGATCGAACAACTGGAGCGCCCCGCGCTGGCCAAGCTCAAGCCGTCTTGCGCCGCGCCTGCCCGAACGAGTCGGAAAACAATTCCTCCATCTCGCGCCGCAGCTTGTAGGCGTCGGTCGAAGTGTCGATCGCGACGTCGTCCCAGGACAGGCTCTGGCCCTTCGCGACCAGCCTCGTCACCTTGACGTCGTGCGCCAGGCCGAGCGGCAGGCCGCCCATGCCGAACGAGGTCTCTGCCGGGAGCAGCTTGCCCCAGACGGTGTAGCCGCCTTCGCCGTCGAGCATGTCGCCCGGCTTCAGGTCGCGCTTGGCTGTGGCGACCACGTCCGCGTTCCAGCATTGCGCGACGCCGGTCGGCTCGCCGCGCAGCGCGACACTCGCGACCGACATGCCGACCTCGAGGCCAATCAGATGCCAGCGCTTGTACAAGGTGAAGTAGCGCCCCGTGTCGTCGGTGTGCGCGTTGTATTCCTCGAAGCAGTTCTTGATGTAGTCGGTCTCGGCCTCCACCGTGACCCAGACACCCATGCGGATGTCGTAGTCGATCGGAGTGCCGTCGGTCTCGAGCGACGAGATCACTTCGACCATGCCCTTGCGTTCGAGCACACCGCCCTCGCTCTTCGGGCGCGTGACCTTGGGGATGTCGGCGATGCTCGCGGGCGGATACAAAAGGCCATTGCTCGGCACCGTAAGGCCGGTGGCGTTGGCCACGGCGGTCGATTCGATCGACGGTTTGGAGCCATCGAGGAAACTGTTGAACATCTTCGGATTGAGGCCGCCGCGCCTGGCCTGTTCAGGCGTCAAACCGTAGTTGCCCCACACCGTTTCCGGCGTCGATTCGGAAAAGTGTGGCAACCATTTGTGGCCGCGCCCGGCCGCGACCACCGGGAAGCCACAGGTGCGCGCCCAATCGACCAGATCGCAAATCAACGCGGGTTGGTCACCGAACGCGAGCGAATAGACGACCCCCGCCTGCGCCGCGCGCCGTGCGAGCAGCGGGCCACAGAACGCATCGGCCTCCACGGTTACGTTGACGACGTGCTTGCCGTGGTCGAACGCGAGCAAGCAATGCTCGACCGCCGCGATCGGATGGCCGGTGCATTCGACGACGATGTCGATCTTCGGATGACTGACGAGCGCGCGCCAGTCTTCGCCGATGTGCGTGGTGCCGGTCTTCACCGCGTCGTCGATGCTCGCAGCCTGCGTGCGCTTGGCGTTCCAGCCGACTCTGACCAGGTTGGTGCGTGCGCCGTCGGGCGACAGGTCGGCAATTGCCACCAGGTGCACGCCCGGTGTGCGCGGTATCTGCGCGAGGTACATCGAGCCGAACTTGCCGGCGCCGATCAGGCCGATGCGGATCGGGCGCTGATCTGCCGCGCGCTTTTGGAGTTGGGTGTACAGACTCATATGGCCCCAACGCTTGCCACAACGCGAGCTGCGCTGACCTTGCAGGCCGCGGTGCCGCCAGAGTCGGCACCTATTCGCGCTGTCCATGCCTGCGCAGGCAGGCTTGGAGCCGCAGCGCTCAGCCCCGAGGGAGCGCGAGCTTGGCTTGAGAGGCCCGGCGCGGCGCTCATGCCGTCGCCCCAATCTCTTCGTTCGACGTTTCCAGCGCGCTCGCCGGCACGCCGTTTTTCCACGGCAGGTCCACCGCGTAATGCCTCATCAGGCAATCGTCCGGCAAGCATTCGATCGGCGCGAAGTCGCGGTGCGCGATGTGTTCGGGGCGCTTGAAACGGCGGATGTGGTTGCTCACGGCGCAAAGGCTCAGGTAGACGCTGACCCGGTTGAACGGCGACAGGTTCGAGCCCGACGCATGCACCAGGCAACTGTGGAACAGGATCATCGAGCCGGCTGGGCCCTTGGGTGAAATCAGGCCGCCGTCGGTGTAGCTGCCGTCGGCGTTGAAACTGCCTTTGCCGCCGCCGCGTTCGACCAGCTTCGTGACCAGTTCGTTGTCGATCGTCCAGAGCGGATAGCTGGTGGTCGTGAGGTCGTGCTTCGCATCCATCACGCCGCGCTTGTGGCTGCCGCGGATGAACATCAGCGCGCCGTTGTATTCGGTCACGTCGTCGAGAAAGATCGCGACGTTCATCGCGCGCTCGGTCGGCATCAGGTCGTCGTTGAGCCAGGTGCCGTAGTCCTGGTGCCATTGCCAGACGTCGCCTTCGAATGCGGCTTTGCCGTTGATCTTGAACTGGTGCATATACAGCGCTTCGCCGAACAGCTCTTCCACCGGCCGGATCATGCGTGGATGTCGCGCGAGCTTTGCGAACGGCTCGCTGTACATGTGGGCGGCGAAGTTGGTGCGCACCGCATCCTTGCCTTTTTCGCGCACGTTGTAGGCTTCGCGCCGACTGTAGAGGTCGGGAACGGCGTCGGTCAGGCTGCGCGTTTCCCCGGGGCTGAACAGGCCGGGGAAGAATAGGTAGCCGTCGCGGTTGAACTGTTCGCGTTGTGTTGCGGAAAGAATCATCCATTGCCTTTGGTGGAAGTTTCGAGAACGTCGGAAAGCCGCGCTTGCAGGTTGACGCTCGCCTGCCGGCTGTGGTGTTCGATGAGGTCGGCAGCAAGCTGCGAGTCGCCTGCGCGAATGGCGTTGGCGATGCGCTCGTGCTCGTCCCATAGCGGCTTGCGCTGGCGTGACGATTGCAGCACTGCGCCCATCACACGTTTCAGGTGCACCCAGTGCAACTGCGCGCTCTGCTCGATCAACGGGTTGCCGGAAGCGGCATAAATCGCGCGATGAAACTCGATGTCCGCTTCGATCATGGCCGAGATGTTGTGGCCGCGCGCGGCGCGCCGGCCGTGTTCGATCAGCGCCGGGTCGATCTCGGCTTGTTGCTGCGCCGCAAGCCGGGCGGCCAGTGCGTCGAGCGCGCCGCGTACCTGGTAGACATGGCCGATCAACGAGGCGTCGAGCGGCGCCACCAGCAACCCTCTGCCCGGCGCATCGAGCACGAGCCCGTCTTTCTTGAGCAGCCTGAGCGCCTGCAACACTGGCTGGCGCGATACCGAAAAGCGGGTCGCCAAGTCTTCCTGCGTGATGCGCTCGCCCGGCGCGAGCGTCCCGCCTGAAATGGCGTCCAGCAATGCGCGGTGCACCTGATCGACCAGATCGGGCACGGCTTCGAGCTTGATGAGTTGGACGGTCATGGACTGTCAAAGAGCGAGGCATGAACGGCCTCGGCGATCTTTGTATACAGTATTCACCCTTCAGGCGCGCGATGTCAACCCGCGTTGCAACTGGTTTCTCATCTTCCGGCGCAGCTAACACGAGCGCCAGGAACTGCCGCGGGACAGGCACCGAATCATCCGGTCGCCGCGGCACGCGAAGCAGTCCATGCGCATCGCCACGCGGCATCAGCCCTCCGGTTTGCGCGAAGGCACGGCGGTGCGCGCAGCCTGAGACGGCAACGAACGCCAGACCGTGATCGCCACCACGAACAGCGCCACGGTCAGCAGCATCGCGAGCAGCATGTACCAGCGTTCGAGCCGCCCGATGACTTCGCGCTGCGAATCCTCGAACCACAGCATCTGGTGCCGCATGACCAGTTGCGGCCCGCCGAATTCCCGCACCGCCTGCGCGATGCTTTTGCCCTGCTTGCGCGCCTGCCCTTCCGGATGCAGTTCGCCGCGGATGTACTGCGTCTGCGCGGCCGCCGGCGCATCGGGCGGATACGCAAACACGAAGTCTCGCACCATGTCGCGATACAGGAAGAACACGATGAATGCGAGCCCCACCATTGCGAGAGCACCCACCGCCAGCCACTGCTGCCGCGCCACCGACAGGCGCTTTCGAATCAACAGCGACAGCGCCAGCAGCACTATGGTGGTCGCGAACGACACCATGCCGATCGCAAGCTGCGCGCCGTCGATCGGCGGCACCAGGTCTTCGAGAAACGAGTTGAACAGCGCGAGCGTGGTGGCGACCGCAAAGGCGGCCGAGCCGATGATCGCCGCGAGTGTGCCGAAGGGCTTGGCACCCTCGCCGCTACTGGCCATTCACCGGCTCCAACCGCGCAGGGTCGGTGATGCTTGCAGGCGAAACGAACAGCAGGTTCGGATCCGGCTCGCCGGGGCGGTGGCCCTGCACCGGTGCGTAGCGTGTGACGCGGCCGTCCATCACCAGTTGCGCCATCTGCTCGTACTGGAAATCCGGGCCGACCCACACGCGCATGTCGCCGCCGAGCACCGCGCCGCTGGCCGGCGACGTGAGCCGCTCGAACGTGAGCTCGTGCAGCAGATCACGGATCAGCTCGGCGTCGCTCGGATTGTCGATCAGGCCGGCCGGCAGCACGTAGACGCGCAGCGGTTCGGTCACTTCGCGGCCGTCGGCGTCGCGCACCGTCACCGTGACACGGCGCCGCTCGAACGGCGTTTGACCGCGGGCGATGCGCGATTGCATCCGCACCAGAGGCTCGGTCGCGGTCTCTAACCGCTGCAAGTCCCCCGGTTCGATCCGGCGCGCCGATGGCAGGGCCGGAAAGCCGGACGACTGGCCTGCACCGGCCTGCATGTTCAGGCGTTGTGCCGTGTTGCCCGCCGACTGAAGGTAGTAGCGCGACAGCGCCAGGTCGGCCGCCGGCAATTTCGGTGCGCGTTGCTCGAGCCATCTGGCCGTGCTGTCCACCCGCGTCAGCAGCTCTTGGTGCTGCACCTTGTCGGCCGAGCGCGCGTAGCTGCTGGTCGGCAGGCGCGCTGCCGCGGACTTGACTTCGGTTGCGCGATCGGCCTCGGCCGCCACCTTAAAGCGCGCGTACTGGGTGCGGTCCAGCGTCGTGCTCAGATCGCGCGTCGGCTCGCCCGCAGAGGCTTCAGCAACGGCATTGGGTGTGGCAGGCGGTTCTTTCGCGTCGGCTCGCTCGGGCGTGCCCACATCGACCACGATCGGCGGCGCGAAGCCACCCCCGGCCTCGGGCTGCACCAGTACGCCAGCCGGCATCACGGGCACGACGACCACGCCGCCGTGCGGCTCGAGGCGCGGCACGGTGCGGATCGGCGGCCGCGGCTGCGACGTGAAAACTGGCGTGGCGACTTGTGGCAGCACGGTCGGCGCGCGCGGCGGAAGCGGACGCGAGATCACAGGCGGGTTGACCCGCTTCGGCGGCAACGTGGCTCGCGGCTGCGTGCGGCGCGGCGGCGGCCTGGCGATCGGCGGGCGCACACGCGGCGGTGCGCGCGGCAGCACACGGGCTGGAGCCGCAGTGCGCGGCTTGAATGTGCTGCGCCGCTCCGTTTGCGCCGACACGCTCTGGCCCGCTGCGATCAGCACGATCAGAATCATGATCAGACGGCGCATGGCAATCTCCTGCGACAAGAACCTCGGCCCACCGCAAAACACGCGGCGGGCGATGAGGAGTCTCAACTCAGGTTAACCATTTGGTGATGGACGTCAAGGTTCGGCAATCTGCCGGAATGACGGGTTTGCACTGTGCACCGCAAAGCAGCGGCGGCACGACCCCATCTGCTTGCGGCGAGACGGAAA
>JBDTRV010000137.1:0-6741 GCA_039931475.1 Burkholderiales bacterium
CCGCGATAGTCCTTGAGGCTGCGTTGCTGGCCGTCCTGGTCGGTCAGGCTGAAGTCCTTGGCATAGTCGGCGCCGGTCAGGTCGATCGCCTTGAAGCTCGGCTTGTCCTCGCTGCAGGCGCCGATCAGCAACGAGCCTGCGGCCAGTGCGGTGGCGAGTGTAAGGCGGTTGAGGACGTGGCGTCTGTTCATTGGTCAGCTTTCTCAGGTCTTTTTGCCATTCTCGCTAGTCCAGTGGTCATTTCCAGCTATGTTTTGCATAGCACTAGAGAAAAAAGTGATCCACCAGCAGAGCCGCGAACAGCAGCGACAGGTGGATCAGCGAAAAGCGAAAGGTTTTGCGGGCCAGTGCATCCGAGTAATTGCGCCACAGCGCGAACGCATAGCCGCAAAAGCCGATCGACAGCAGAACAGCGGCCACCAAGTACAGCCAGCCGCTCATGCCGTAGACGAACGGAAGCAGGCACGCGGCGAACAGCACGAAGGTGTAGAGCAGCACCTGCAGACGCGTGAACTCGTTGCCGTGGGTGACCGGCAACATCGGCAGGCCCGATTTGCGATAGTCCTCCACCCGGTACAGCGCGAGCGCCCAGAAGTGCGGCGGTGTCCACAGAAAGATGATCAAAAACAGGATCAGCGCTTCGGGTCCGACATCGCCCGTCATCGCGGCCCAGCCGAGCACGGGCGGCATTGCGCCCGAGGCGCCGCCGATCACGATGTTCTGCGGGGTCAGCGGTTTGAGGATCACGGTGTAGATCACCGCATAGCCGACGAAGGTGGCAAACGTGAGCCACATCGTCAATGGGTTGACCCAGAGGTAGAGGATGGTCGAGCCGATCCCGCAGAGCACGGCGGAGAACAGCAGCGTTTGCCAGTCGGAAAGCGTTCCCTTGGCCGTGGGTCGCCATGCGGTGCGCCGCATTTTCGCGTCAATGCCTTTTTCCACCAGGCAGTTGAAGGCAGCGGCCGCGGCGGCGACGAACCAGATGCCGATGCAGGCAATCAGCGCGAGTTTTAGGTCGGCCAGGTTCGGCAAGCCGGGCACCGCAAGCACCATTCCGATCAACGCACAGAACACGATGAGCTGAATTACGCGCGGCTTGGTGAGTGCGTAGAACTGGGCGATGCGCGAGGGCGCGCGGAGCATCTGCGCGGTGTTCACGATGGCACCCTCGCCTGCGCTGGCCTGTGCATTCGCGTCTGCTGCGCTTTCGTCTCGGAGACCGCCCCGCTGGCCACCAGCGCCCAAGTCAGCACCACGATCAGCGCCGCCGCGCCGCCAGTGTGCGCCACTGCCGCGGCCAGCGGCCAGCCGAGCAGCACGTTCGACAGGCCGCTCGCAAGTTGCCACAGCGCCAGCGCTGCGATCCATTTGGCGTGCCGACGCAGCGCCGCGAACCGCCAGAGCCGCCACGCCAGCAGCCCCAGAACCAGCAGCACGACCAGCGCCATAAGCCGGTGGCTCATATGGATCGCGGTGAGCGCCGGGAAGCCAAGCAAGGCGCCGTCCGCGGTGTGGCCGAGCGGCCGCCAAACCTGCAACGCCTGCTCGAAGTTCATCGGCGGCCACCACTGGCCCTGGCACTTGGGAAACGTGTCGCAAGCCAGCACCGCGTAGTTGGTGCTGACCCAGCCGCCGAGCGCGACCTGCAGCGCGACGAGCGAAAACGCCGCCCACAGCAAGGTGCGAAGCGGCGACGGCAGCAGCGCGGGCTCGGCGCCTTGTGCCATCAAGCTCTGGCGCGATGCCTGCACGGCCAGCAGCGCGAGCAGCACCAGACCGCCGATCAAGTGCAAGGTGACGATCGCGGGAAATAGCTTCATCGTCACCGTCAACGCGCCGAATGCGCCTTGCAGACAAACCCACACCAGCGTTGCCAGTGGCCATGCCAGGCCCGGCGCCGGCGCCTTGAACTGGCCCGTGCGCCTCGTTTGCCGGCGTTGCCACCAGGCCAGAGCGAGCAGCGCGATGATCAACACCCCGACGCCGGACGCGAGATAGCGATGGATCATTTCGACCCAGGCCTTGCCGTGCGTGACGGGGCCGGAGGGCATCACACTTTGCGCCATGGCAATCTCATGTGACGCGCCGATCGGACTCGCATTGCCGTAGCAGCCGGGCCAGTCGGGGCAGCCGAGGCCTGAGTCGGTCAGCCGCGTGAAAGCGCCAAACAGCACCAGATCGAACGTCAGGAACAACGTCAGCAAGGTGAGCACCTGCACGCGCTTTGGACCGCCGGCCGCACGATGCCGCAGCGCGAGCCACGCCAGCGGTAGCGACGCGACCAGCAGGCCGACCAGCATCAGCCGCACCGCGGGAGAAAGGTCGTACAGCGTTTGCGGATCCATCGCTGTCACCCGCGACCCATGACGCAACGCGGAGTCCGTGCGACGCGGGCCATGCCACGCTCCGAGCGGCTGGGGGCCACGG
The DNA here is from genome assembly GCA_039931475.1 of Burkholderiales bacterium. Taxonomy (GTDB): domain Bacteria; phylum Pseudomonadota; class Gammaproteobacteria; order Burkholderiales; family Burkholderiaceae_C; genus JBBPYC01. The sequence goes on from JBDTRV010000137.1 coordinate 2,431, forward strand.
ACTCGCTTGGCCCGGTCGCCGTTGCAGCCCCCCGAGAGCGATGGACGAGGGCCGAGCCGCCGGAGCGAAGGCTTTGGGGGAGCTTCATTTCTCGCGTCCCGCCGTGTCCCACGACGCCGAAGCGCGCAGCACCCGCTCGAGGTCGCGCTTGGCTTTGAGCGCGCCGGCGGTGTCAAGGCCCGCCGGAAAACGCATCATCCAGTTGCCGAGCGGATCGACGAGGTAGAGGTGGTCGACCAATGCCTGGCCCGGTGCGGGGTTCAGCCACTTCGCGAGCGAGTCGTGCGGGACCCGCAGCACGGTCGAGTCCTTGAGGGCAGGCGTCAGCGCGCCCTGCACCGGCTGGGAATCGTCAACCAGCCAGACCCAGTCGAGCCGGTCTTTTTCGCGGCCGAGACCTTCACGCAGTTGGCGCTGCAGGTAGAGGTGGCGCTCACAGATCGAACCGCAATCGCCGCCCGCGACGCTGATCAAAAGCCACTGGCCGCGCAGGCTGCGCAGATTGACCGGGTCGCCGCCGGTAGCGGGATTGGCGATGACATCGGGCAGCGGGCGTTGCGGATCGATCAGTTCGCCGAAATTCCGCCGCGCGTCGGGCCGCACCACGTAGTAGGTGAAGTACGAAGCGACCACCGGCGCGGCGCACACCAGCAGCACCGCGAGCATCTTGAAGCGGCCGATCTTGGTGCGCCGCTGCTCGGCCTCGGCCGTCTGACGCACGGTCGGCATGGAATGAACCGTCAGGCCCAGCGGTTGATCTTCAGGCATTGCGGGTGGCACGCGCACTGCGGCGCGGCTGAATGAATTGGAACCAGACATATAGAAAAACAATCAGGGAGCACAACCCGAACCATTGGAACGCGTAGCCGTAGTGCTTCTCGACTCCGAGAGCCGGCGCTGGCCAGTCGCGCAACAAACCGTCGTCGCTCTCGCCCTCGGTTTGCAGAATAGACAGCGGCAGCAGCGCCAAGCCGGTTTCACTTCCGAAAGCAGCCAGATCAAGATTTTGCCGGATACGCCCGGCCTCATGGCCCTCGAACTCGAATAGCTTGGCCGGTGCGGGGGCGATGCGGCCTTCGATCTCGACCACACCATCGGGCGTGGCGATTTTCGGCAGCGCCGCGCGATCGACGAAATTGCGTGGCACCCAGCCGCGTTGCACGATCACGGCGGCGGCGCTGTGTTCGAGCTTGAGGGGAGTCAGAACGTAAAAACCGGGGCGGCCGTGCATCTGGCGGTTGTCCAGAAACACGGTGTGCTCCGCATCGAGCCGTCCTTTCAGCACGACCGGCCGGTGGAGCAATGTGGCTGGCTCCTGATCCGTCCATTCGGCGCCCGTGAGCGGCGGCATCGCCTGGCGCTCCTCGATCGCGGCTTGCAGCGCCTCCTTTTGCGCGGCTCGCGACAACTGCCAGCGGCCGAGCGAGACCGTCGCGGCAACGCCGAGCAGCGCAGCGCAAGTCATCAGCCAAAAGCGGCTCCTGGCGGTCACCGGATAATGCGATGCATGAACTTTCTCATCGCCCTCGCGTTCCTTGCGATTCTGGCCAGCCTGGGATCGGCGCTGTTCTTCATGATGAAGGGCGGACGCAGCGCCGACTCAGCTCGCAAGAGCCGCAACATGGCGTGGGCACTCACGTTCCGCATTGGCTTGTCGGTGCTGCTGTTCGTTTGCATCCTGCTGGCCTGGAAGTTCGGCTACATCCAGCCGACCGGGATCAAATAGCACCTCGCGGTCCATCTCTCGGCCATTGCCGGCTCAGCGCGTCCGCCCAGAAGCAAAATGCCGCTCGCGCGGCATTTTCGTTGGAGGCTGCAAGAAGTCGGTCAAGTCCAGTAGACAAGGATGTAAAGACCGAGCCAGACCACGTCCACGAAGTGCCAGTACCAGGCAGCGCCTTCGAAGCCGAAGTGATGCTCGGCACTGAAATGGCCCTTCATCAGCCGCAAGGTGATGAAGAGCAGCATCAACATACCGACGAACACGTGAAAGCCGTGAAAGCCGGTCAGCATGAAGAAGGTCGATCCGTAGACGCCGGAGCTGAGCTTGAGGTTCAGGTCGCTGTAGGCGTGGGAGTATTCATAGCCTTGCACGAACAGGAAGGTCGCGCCGAGCAGGACGGTGATCCACATGAACAGGATCGTCCTGGCGCGTTGGCTGTGCTGAAGCGCATGGTGCGCAATCGTCAAGGTCACGCCGGAAGAAAGCAGCAGCGCGGTATTGATCGTCGGCAGCCAGAACGGCCCCATGGTCTGAAACGGTTCGACCACGTCGGCCGGGGAAGCCGTCATGCCTGGCGCAAGGCTCGGCCACACCGCCTTGAAATCCGGCCACAACAACGCATTCTCGAGGCTGCCGAGCGCCGGCACCGAGTGCGCCCTGGCCCACCACAACGCGGTGAAAAACGCGCCGAAGAACATGACTTCGGAGAAGATGAACCAGGTCATGCTCCAGCGATAGGACAACTCGACCTTGCGGCCGTACTGTCCGCCTTCGCTTTCGCCGATCGAGTCACCAAACCACTGGAACAGCACCCAGAACCAGAACAGCAAGCCGAGCACGAGCGACCATTTGCCCCACGCGGCGCCGTTGATCCAGGTGGCCGCACCAAGGAACAAAAAGAACATGCCAAGGGCGGCCATGGCCGGATGCCGGGACGGCGCCGGCACGTAGTAGTAAGGGGTCGCCCCGTGTGATGCTGAACTCATTTTTTCGTGCTCCTGACTCTCTCTAACCCAATATTTCCGAAACCGTTGCGCCTCAAGGCGCCGCAACCAGTTTGACCAACGCGATCAACCCGCCTACAAACACCGCGACCGCGAGAAGTGCAATGACGACCAGATGAAGCGGCTTGATCTTGGCGAAATCCTCGGCCTGCCCACTCCTTTTTCGGATCCCGAGAAATCCCCAACCGATTGCCTTGAGCGAATGCGCGAACGAGTCCTGGTCGGAATTCGGAGGCACCGCATCCGGCGGCGTCCGACCGTCGCCCGGTCCGCGTCCAGGATCCGGCGTCATGTGCCATGCCGCGCAACGCCCACTGCGGCCGGCGCCACGGCGGTGCTTTCCGGTGCCGGCGGAATCTTGCCGCCGACTTCGAAGAAGGTGTAGGACAACGTGATCGTTGTCACGTCTTTCGACAACTTTGGATCGATCACGAACGCGACCGGCCATTGCTTCTTCTCGCCCGCATCCAGCGTGTACTGGTTGAAGCAAAAGCACTCGAGCTTGTTGAAGTGCGCTGCCGCTTGGCGAGGCGCATAGCTTGGGATCGCTTGCGCGGCCATGCGGCGATTCTGCGTGTTCTGGAACTCGTACATCACGGTCGCAAGTTCACCCGGATGGACCTGGATCGACCGCTGCGCCGGCTTGAATTCCCACAAGCCTCGCGCGTTGGCATCGAACTCGACGGTGATCGTGCGGCTGGTGTCGATTTGAGAGTTGTCCGGCACCGTCACGTTCTTGCCGGCCTTGCCGACGCCCGGCACTTCGCGCTCCGCCAGCGCCAGGATGTTGATGCCGGTGACTTCGCAGATGGCCTTGTAGATCGGCACCAGCGCGTAGCCGAAGGCGAACATGCCGGCCGTGACCACGACAAGCTTGCCGACCATCCGAAGGTTTCCGTGTCGATCACTCATTCAAGTTCGCTGCAACGCACTGCCGATCAATGGCTCAGGTAGAAGGTCTTGGCCATGAATCCAAGGAGCAGCACGATCGCGATCGAAGCAATGATCAAAGCGAGACGGATGTTGGCTTTCTTTTGCTCTGGAGTCATGGCGTGTGTGGCCTCGGCGGCTCGATGGCGGTTCAGTGCCCCTCGGGAAGGATACGTGTGGCGGTCGCGTCCAGCTTGGGCGGGTTCTCGAAGGTATGGAACGGGGCCGGTGACGGCACTTCCCATTCAAGCCCTTCGGCGCCGGCGCCGTCCGGGTCGTTCCACGGGCGTTGCACCGCTTTCGCGCCCTGCCCCCGCATGACCGGCAGCACCACCCAGAAAAAGAAGTAGACCTGCGCCAGACCGAACGCGAACGCACCGAGCGAGACGACCATGTTGAAGTCGGCGAACTGCATCGGATAGTCGGCATACCGACGCGGCATGCCTGCCAGGCCCAGGAAGTGCATCGGGAAGAACGCGATGTTGAACGAGATCAGCGACCACCAAAAATGGATCTTGCCTCGCGTCTCGTTGTACATCACGCCGGTCCACTTCGGCGACCAGTAGTAGAAGCCCGCAAACAGCGCGAACAGCGATCCGGCGACGAGCACATAGTGGAAATGCGCGACGATGTAATAGGTATCTTGCAACTGAA
>JBDTRV010000138.1:0-6710 GCA_039931475.1 Burkholderiales bacterium
TGACAAGCGTGGGGGCCTCATTAGCGTTTGACGAACGAGGCGGTCATTTCACCTACCTTGATGCCCCACTTGGAAAGTGTCGCCTTGTTCAGCACCGCGCGCTCGTCCATGCGAAATAGCCAGTCGTCGAAATCGATGTGCCAGGTTTTGCCGTCAATCGGAAACGCGAGCGTGTACTTCCATGCAAACACGTTGCCGCGCGCCAGACCTTCGGCCTTGCCGATGACGTCCTTGGCGGTGCCGACGTAGCGGCCATCGGGAAGGCGTTCGAGCTGCCAGCTTCTTTTCTGAGTGTCGCCGCTGGCATAGGTGAACTCTTCGTCGAGCACGCCTTGGTCGCCGTCCCAGCGGCCACGCATGACGACGGTGAAGCGCGCCTTCACGTTGCCCCAGCGATCGGTGATGAAGCCCCAGCCATCGAGCGTTCCATCGAAGTATTCGCGCAGATCGAGTTCGGGCTTCTGGCCCGTATGGTCGGTCACCTTGGGGCCGGTGCAAGCGGCCGTCAGCGCCACGGCGGCGACTGCAGTGGCGGTCAATGCGAGCAAGCGCAGTTTCATCGTCGGTTCCTTTTTTTATCAGTGCTTTGCCAGGGTGTACTGAACCACGTCGACATTGCGTTCCTCGAACGCGGCTTCGCAGTACGCCAGGTAGAACTCCCAGGTTCGCATGAAGGCTTCGTCGAAGCCGAGTTCCAGCACCTGCGCACGGTGCGCGAGAAACTGGGTGCGCCAGCGCCGCAAGGTTTCGGCGTAATCGGCGCCGAATGCGAGTTCATCGACCAGTTCCAGCCCTGCCGCTTCGGCTTCGCGCCGGAACTCGCGCGGACACGGCAGGCAGCCGCCGGGAAAGATGTATTGCTGGATGAAATCGGTCGAGTGGATGTAGCGGTCCCACAGCGCATCGTCGATCACGATGCTCTGGATGCAGGCGCGGCCGCCGGGCGCGAGCAGGCGCGAGACGGCGCCGAAATAGTCGGGCCAGTATTCGCGGCCCACCGCTTCGACCATTTCGATCGAGCAGATAGCGTCGTAGGGACCATCGGCACCGGTCGAAATATCGCGGTAGTCCAGCAGTCGCAGGTCGGTTCGCTCCGCCAACCCCTGGCCACGAAGGCGCGCATTCGCATAAGCAAGCTGCTCGGTCGACAGCGTCACGCCCATGACGGTCGCGCCGAATTCTCTGGTGGCGGTTTCGGCAAGCGCCCCCCAGCCGCAGCCAAACTCGAGCAACCGCGTGCCTGGCCCGGCGCCGACCATACGCAACGCGCGCCGCACCTTGGCTTGTTGGGCCCGCGCCAGCGGCTGGTCGGGCTCGCCATCGAACCAGGCCGCTGAATAATTCATCGTGTCGTCCAACCAGAGCTCGTAGAACGCATTGCCCAGGTCGTAGTGCGCATGAATGTTGTTGCGGCTTCCCTTGCGATGGTTGCGGTTAAGGCGGTGCCGCAACCGATACAGCAATCGGCCGGCCCAGTGGCCGTGAAGCACGTCTTCGACCTCGCGCCGGTTCTTGATCAGCAGGCGGATCAGCGCCGTGAGGTCGGGCGAGGTCCAACCGCCTGCGATCCAGGTTTCAGCAAATCCGATGTCGCCCGACTTGAGTGTGGTCGCGCAAACATCCCAGTTCTTGAGCACAATCGACGCGTGCGGCGGCTGGCCGGTTCCAAAGCGTCGCAGCTCGCCGCTTGGCAATGTCATCGCGAGCGTGCCGGCGCGCAGGCGCTCGAGCAGCTTGAGCACCTTGCGCGCGGCGGGCGGTGCGGTTCCGGGCAGGGCGAACCGCGTGACGGTCTGCGTGTTCATGCTTCAGGCGTGCCGCTCAACCGGGCGCGCGATGGGTCCGGCGCATGTCCCGCGGGCGGGCGCTGCCGCGTGACTTGTTCCAGCGGCGCGGCCGGTTTGCGCCAGAAGGGAACGCGCTTCTTCCAAAGCTTCAACGCCTGCCAGTGAATGCGAAGAATGACGCCAAGCGTCAACGCCGGATAGCCCCAGAAAGCTCGGCGCAGACTGGCGCGGGTCAGCGGCTCCAGCACGCCACTGATGCTGGTGTCGATCAGCGGGCCTTCGTCATCACCATGGTCGACCCGCGCCACCAAATGCTCCCTGCCGCCGGAGCGGGTTCGCATGAACCGAAAGGCGTAGCTGCCGCTGACCTGGCAAAACGGCGACACGTGAAATGCCTTGTTCGACTCGATGGTGGTACCCCAGGCCGGCCGGTCCAGTACATAGCAGTGGCGCTCGCCGAAGGTGTTGTGCACCTCCGCTACGATCGCGCGCAACTCACCGCTCGAGCGATGGCAATACCAGAAGCTCACCGGCTTGAAGGTATGGCCGAGCACTCTCGGGTAGGTCTGCAACCAGGCTTCGCCGTCGGCATCGGTCACGCCTTCGCGCCGGAGCAGTTCGTCGAGCCAGCCGAGGGCGCCGCCGCGGTCTGGCCCGCGACCATCGCCATGGTCGCTGTCGCGAAAGCTCAAGGTTGCGCGGCGATTGATGGCGAGCGCGCCACCGCCGTGCTCACCCAAGCTGCGCATCGGCAGCATCAGGAAGTAGGTCGGGTAGCAAAACACGTTGCGCACGGGCCGCAGCCGCGCGTGACGTACCTGGCCAAAACCAATGAGCGGCTGGAGCTTTGCTACTTCAGAAGTCATGCAGCCGCCGTTTCAAATTCCCTGCTCTCGGGCACGGCCGGCGCAGGGGCTTTACCGACACGCAACACGCCCTCGGCCGCCTTGACGCCGGACTGAAAACCGTCTTCGTGAAAGCCCCAGCCCATCCAGGCGCCGGCAAACCAGGTGCGGCGAAGGCCCTGGATTTCGCTCATGCGGCGCTGTGCCTGAACGGCTGCGAGGTCGAACACCGGATGCGCAACGTCGAATTCGCCATGCACCCGACTACTGTCGATCGGACGCAGCGGATTCAGCGACACCAGCACCGGCTGCTCGAAGGGCAGCGGCTGAAGACGGTTGATCAGATAGTGCAGGCAGACTGCGGCGCCCCGATCATCGTTGCCGCCCGCGCGCTCGTAGTTCCAGGCGGCCCAGGCCTTCTTTCGCGTCGGCAGAACCGAAGCGTCGGTATGAAGCACGGCGCGGTTGCGTTGATAGCGAATCGCGCCGAGCAACTCGCGCTCGGTCGGCCCGGCGTCGGCGAGCAGATCGAGCGCCTGATCGGAATGGGTCGCGACGATCACATGGTCGAAGTTTTCATCGGAGTGATCGGCCAACACCCGCACGCCATCGCGCCGCCGCTCGATACGCCGCACGCCGCTGTTCAGTCGCTTGTCCGGGATGCCGCTTGCAATGCGATCGACATAGTTGCGCGATCCACCCGCCACCGTGAGCCACTGCGGCCGGTTGCGGATCTGGATCAGGCCGTGGTTGTCGCAGAACTGGATCATCGTGGCGACCGGAAATTCGAGCATCTGGTCGGTGGGGCAGCTCCAGATGCAGCCGAGCATCGGCAGCAAATACCAGTCGCGGAACTCATCGGAAAAACGCTGCTGCTTCAAGAAATCGAACAGGGGCTGGGACAGTTCAGCTTCGAGCCGCGCCTGCGCGATCCGCTGGCAGCATGAATTGAAGCGCAGGAGGTCCGCTAGCATTCGCAAAAAACCCGGGTCGACGAGGTTGCGACGCTGCGCGAACAAGGTGTCGAGATTGGTGCCGCTCCACTCGAGACGGGAGCGGCCATCCGGCATCGGAACCTGCACCGAGAACGACATTTCGGACTTGGCGCTCTGAACGCCAAGCTGCTCGAACAGCTTGATCAGCCCTGGATAGGTGCGCTCGTTGAACACCAGAAAGCCCGTGTCCACGCCGTGGGTCACGGTCGCGGCCTCACCGCGCGAAGGGCGCACTTCTCTCGGCAACGAAAGGTCGACCGTATGCGCGTGACCGCCGAAATGCGCACCCTGCTCAAACAGCGTTACCGTCGCTTGGTGCCGAAGACGATACGCCGCCGCCAAGCCGGCAATGCCCGATCCGATAACGGCAATCCTCACGCGGGGCCTGCCGTGAAGACGCGGGTGCGGCGTCGAGCGGCCTGGAATCTGGTTGATTTGACAAATCTATGCATGGACAAACTCGCTTTCTGAGCGCATTATTACGCATTCATAGCGTTTTGTCTTGGACAAACAAGAAAGCCAACAAATGACCGATCAGGCTTTTCCCACTGACGAGCGACTCTCGATCGCAGCCGTCGAGCGCGAAACCGGTGTGTCCAAGGACGCGCTGCGGGTCTGGGAGCGCCGCTATGGCTTTCCGCGGCCGGAACGCGGCGTGGCGGGCGAGCGCATGTATCCGGCCGCCCAGGTCGAGAGGCTGCGCATCATCAAGCGGCTGCTGGACGGCGGGCACCGGCCGGGCAAAACGGTGGGCTTGGGCCCCGACGCATTGGCCGAGCTCGGAGGTGTGAAGGAGTCAGCCATCGCAGCAGCAGAGAAGGCGCCCGCCGCGCCGCAGGTGGAGCGCTGCGTGGAGCTGATCAAGAAAAACGACGTGTGGGGTCTGCGCGCGGAACTTGCGCAGGAGTTGATCCGACGTGGTCTGGGGCGGCTTACGACCGAGCTGATCGCGCCGCTGAACGTCGCGGTCGGCAATGCCTGGATGCGCGGCGAGATCGAAGTCTTTCAGGAGCACGCCTATTCGCAGGTTGCATCGGCGGTGCTGCGCGCTGCCATCGACTTCGTGCCGGGCCGGCGCAGCATCGGCCGGCCGCGCGTGGTGCTGACCACGTTGCCGGGGGAGCCCCATGCGCTCGGCCTGCTCATGGCCGAGTCGATGATGACCTTGGAAGGCTGCACCTGCCTTTCGCTCGGCACACAGACGCCGGTCGCCGACATCTGCGCCGCGGCGCGGATTCACAGCATCGACATCGTGGCGCTGAGCTTTACCGGCGCGGTGGGCCTGAGGCAAACGGCGGACAGCCTCGCGCAGCTTCGCAACGGGCTCGATACGCAGGTCGAGATCTGGGCCGGCGGCCAGTTCGCGGCGCAGCAACGCAAGCACCTGCCGGCTGCGGTCGTGATCGGCGCGCTCGACGAGGTGGCAACCCAGCTCAGGCGCTGGCGCGAGCGCGGGTTGGATCCGCAGATCGCCCAGCACGCGCGGAATAGCGTGCCCGGTGAAGCGGCGCGGTTTTGATCCTGTCAGTCAGACCGCAACTGCTCCCGCAGATTGCGGCCGATGTCCGGTCGCGCCTCGAACGGGTCGGCCGGGTTCTCACCCTTGACGATGCGTTCCATGCGCCGCTGCACGTTGCCCAAAGCATTCGGATGGCTATAAATGTAGAACTGGTCGGCGGCGATCGCGTCGAACACCATCTGCGACACCATGGCCGCCGACACCTTGCCGGAACTGGTCGCCTTGGTCGACATCGCCTGGCCGATCATCTGGCTCTTGGTCAAACCTCCCGGCGCCGTCGCGGACGGACGGTTGCGGTGGCTGTCGCTGATGCCGGTGGCAACGAAATACGGGCATAGAACGCTCGCGCTGATCTGGTCCGTCACCAGCTTCAAATCCTGATAAAGCGTTTCGGTCAGGCTCACGACCGCGTGCTTGCTCACGTTGTAGACGCCCATGTTCGGCGGTGTGAGCAGCCCGGCCATGCTTGCGGTGTTGACGATGTGGCCGCGGAACGTGGGATCCTTTTTGGCCGCTTCGAGCATCATCGGCGTGAATAGCCGAACGCCGTGGATCACACCCCAGACGTTCACGCCGAGCACCCATTCCCAGTCGGCAACCGAGTTCTCCCATACCAGGCCGCCAGACCCAACTCCCGCGTTGTTGAACACGAAATGCGGCGCGCCGAATATCGCCTGCACTTCTTTCGCGAGCGCCTCCATCTGCTCGGCGCTGGCGACGTCCACCTTCTTCGCGAGCACCTTGGCGCCCGCGCCTTCCGCTTCCTGCCTGGCCTTGTCTAGCGCATCCTGCTGAACGTCGACCAGCACGAGGTTCATCCCGTGCTTCGCGCCGATGCGCGCGCATTCGAGGCCGAAGCCGGAGCCGGCGCCAGTCAGCACCGCGGTCTTGCCTTTGAAGTCTGAAATCATGATGGGTCTGCCTTTCCGAGAATGAAGCCGATGCGCGGGAAATGCACGTGCACCGTGCCGGCGCGGTCGTCGGTGCGGCGCAAAACGTAGAACGTGCGGCTCGCGGCCACCAGTTCGCCTTCAGTCGGCTCGTGGCCGAAGCTCTCGGCGGTGACCGTGACCTTGCTGCCAAGCGCGATACCGTGTTCGTCCTGAAAGAATTCGTCCTTGACCTCGGCAGGCATCGCATCCTTTGCGATCGCGATCGCAGCGGCGGGATCGAGCTTTTCCTTCTTGCCGTGGCCGATTGCCGCGACCCGGTCCATCCATTCGAGCAATTGCGGCACCGGCTCGAAAATTCCAGCCATTGCGGGATTGCGCACCCGGCTGAACCACAGCGGATGGTAGGCGGCGAAGTCGGCCACGCAAGGCGCATCGCCGAGCAGGAACGGGCTGTAGTCGATGCTGTCGGCGAGCCGGCGGAGGTAGCTGCGGTAGGCGGCGGTCGCATCCGCTTCGGGCAAGCGCGGCATGCCGGCGCGCATAGCGCCGCGGTCCTTCGCGAACGCTTCGGCGGTGCCCGCAGGCGCGTCCTTGAACATCGAGGCCGCGCCCTTCGGGCCGAGGTTGTAGCCCATCGCGGCCCAGAACAGCGTGCTGTCGGCCCACTGCGC
>JBDTRV010000139.1:0-6708 GCA_039931475.1 Burkholderiales bacterium
GTCACCCCGAACTGACCTTCGACCCGCGTTGCCGGCGACTGATCGACTAACGCTCCAGGCGCCGCTGGGTCCTCGGCCGCACGCCGGGGGACACGTCGAGCGCCAGTTGGTCGCCCCGCCGCTGCAAGTCGAATTTCGCGGGCGAGCCGGGCTTTAGCGCCGCGACGCCCGTCAGCAACTCAGCCACGTTCGAGACCGTCTTGCCACCAACGCCCACGATCACGTCGCCGGGCCGAATGCCGGCCACCGCCGCTGGCCCGCCCTGCAGCACGCCGGTGATCAGCACCCCGCGCTCGGCCTTGACGCCAAAGGTTTCGGCCAACTCCGGCGACAACTCGTTCGGCTCCACGCCGATCCAGCCGCGCGTGACCTGGCCGTCGCGCACGATGCTGTCGAGCACCAGCTTGGCCGTGGACGTCGGAATTGCGAACCCGATGCCCATGCTGCCGCCCGAGCGCGAGTAGATGGCGGTGTTGATGCCCATCAGGTTGCCGTTCACGTCGACCAGCGCGCCGCCCGAATTGCCGGGGTTGATGGCCGCATCGGTCTGGATGAAGTTCTCGAAGATGTTGATGCCGAGCTGGTTGCGGCCCAGGGCGCTCACGATGCCGCCGGTCACCGTCTGGCCGACGCCGAACGGGTTGCCGATGGCCAGCACCTGGTCGCCGACCTGCAACGCATCCGAATTGCCCAGTACCACCACTGGCAGCTTGGGCAGGTCGATCTTCAGGATCGCGAGGTCGGTGTCGGGATCGGTGCCGACCACTTTGGCGGAAGTGCGGCGCATGTCATTTAGCACCACTTCGATCGCGTCGGCCGCTTCGACCACGTGGTTGTTGGTCAGGATGTAGCCCTCGGGGCTCACGATCACCCCGCTGCCCAGGCTCACCTGCGGCGCGTTGCCGCGCTCGCCGAAGAAAAAGCGGAACCACGGGTCATTCTCATGCGGGTTGTTCGGTGCCGCCTTGCTGCTGTTGATGCTGACCACCGCCGGCGCGGCCTTCTTGGCCGCGGTGCTGAAGCTGCCCGCAGCCGGCGGAGCATTGGGCAATATTGGAGCCGGCGGCGCTTCGACAATCGTGACCGCACCGCCGGCCAGGGTGGCTCGGCGGCCGATCCAGTCGGGTTTGAGCGTCGCGACGACGAACCAGACCGCGAGCAATACGGTCACCGTTTGTGCGAACAACAGCCAGATGCGCTTCATGGAATCGAATTGTCCCTGATCCGGGCGAAGGGCCGATCGGGCTGCCGGCCGCGCACGATGCGTTCAGAATGAGCTTTTCAATGGACGCTGCGTTTTTTCGCGCCCGCAACGATGATCGACCGAGACCAATTGCTTTCCAGGCTCGACCTGCTGCTCGAGCCCGCGCGCTTCAAGGACTACGGGCCGAACGGCTTGCAAGTGGAAGGCAAGCGCGAGATTCGCACGCTGGTCTCGGGCGTCACGGCGAGCCGCGCGTTGATCGAAGCGGCCATTGAAGCGCGAGCGGATGCGATCTTCGTGCACCACGGATTGTTCTGGCGTGGGCAGGACGGGCGCATCACCGGCTGGCTGCGCGAGCGGATCGCGCTGTTGATTCGGCACGACGTCAACCTGTTGGCCTACCACCTGCCGCTCGATGCGCACCCGCGGTTGGGCAACAACGCGCAACTCGCGCTGCTGCTTGGCTTTGAGACCGAGTCGCGCTTCGGCGAGCAGGACCTGGGCTTCCTCGGCCGGCGGACCGACGGCGGCGTGTTCGCCAGCGCCCACGGCCTCGCGGACCACCTGGAATCGAAGCTAAAAAGGCCAGTCACGCTCGTCCCTGGGACCGATCGAGCTATAAAAAAGATAGCTTGGTGCACTGGCGGCGCGCAAAGCTACTTCGAGGCCGCGATCGCCGTGGGGGCCGACGCCTTCATCACGGGTGAAATCTCCGAGCCGCAGGCGCATCTGGCGCGCGAATGCGGCGTTGCGTTTTTCGCGTGCGGTCACCATGCGACCGAGCGCTACGGCGCGCCAGCGGTGGCCGCGCAGGTGGCGGCGGCGTGCGGCATCGAACATCGCTTCATCGACATCGACAACCCGGCCTGACGATGATGCGCAGCAACGAGCTACCGATCGCCATCACGATGGGCGACGCCGCCGGCATCGGCCCCGAGATCATTGCCAAGGCGTTTCTGCTGGCGTCCGACGTTACGCGCGGCTGCTTCGTTTGCGGCGATCTCGAGCACCTGCGCCGCGCCGCGCGGATGGTGACGGAGGGCGGCGTGGACTTACCGCTGGCACTGATCGAAGCGCCTGGCGACCTGACCTCCGTTCCGCCGCGCTGCCTGCCAGTGCTACAAATTATAGAGCAAGAGATGTCCACCACACTAGTGGAAACCGGCAAAATCAGCGCAAAAGCGGGTCGGATGGCGGCCGACTGCGTGGTCTGGGCCGCGCGGGCCGCGCTCGAGGGGCGGATCGGCGCGCTCGTCACCGCGCCGCTTCACAAGGAGGCGCTGGCGGCGGCGGGCGTTCCGTTTCCAGGGCACACCGAACTGTTGCAGGCCGAAGCCGCGTTCAAGCGTGGTTGCGCTACAACCGAAATGCCGGTGCGCATGATGCTGGCCAACGACGAGTTGCGCACGGTGCTGGTCAGCATCCACATGTCGCTTCGTAAGGCGCTGGATGCGGTGACACACGACAACGTGCTGCAGACGCTTCACATCACCCATGCCGCACTCCTGCCGCTGCTCGGGCGCGCGCCGCGGATCGCGGTGGCCGGCCTGAATCCGCACGCGGGCGAGGGCGGATTGTTCGGCCGCGAAGAGCTCGACGTGATCGTGCCCGCGATGCAAGCCGCCGCCGCGCGCGGCATCGATGTGCATGGCCCATTCGCACCCGACACCGTGTTCATGCGCGCGCGGTCGACGCGAGAGCGGCCGGGCGAGTTCGACGTGGTGGTCGCGATGTACCACGACCAGGGGCTGATTCCGGTCAAGTACCTCGGCGTGGAGCATGGCGTGAACGTCACGCTTGGGCTGCCGCTCGTGCGCACCAGCCCGGACCACGGCACGGCGTTCGACATCGCGGGCACCGGGCGCGCCGATCCGTCGAGCCTGATCGCCGCGATTCGCATGGCGCGCACGCTTTGCGGCACAGGCACGGCAACGGGGACCCGATAGAGCAGCAAAAAGGCCCGCTGCCTTGAAGCGGCAGCGGGCCTTTTCGTCGATTCGGCAATGCGCGGGTGCCTCGTTGTGCTCCGAGTCCCGCGGTCGATCAGCGCTTCAGGCTGTTGCTGATTTCGCGCAGCAGCACGATCTCTTCCGGCGTTTCAGTCTTGGCTTCGGTCGGTGCCTGGCGCTTGAGCCGGTTCATCTGCTTGACCATCATGAAGATGATGAACGCAAGGATTGCGAAATTGAACGCGACGGTCAGGAAGTTGCCGTAAGCAAACACCGCGCCGGCTTTCTTCGCGGCTTCCAGCGGCAACCCCATATCCTGCCCGGCCAATGGTAGGTAGTAATTCGAGAAGTCGAGGCCGCCGACGAGCTTGCCGACGATCGGCATGATCAGGTCGTTCACGACCGAGTCGACGATCTTGCCGAACGCCGCTCCGATGATCACGCCCACGGCGAGATCCATCACGTTGCCCTTGAGCGCGAACTCCTTGAATTCCGACATCATTCCCATGGCATTGAACCTTTTTTTTTGAAGTTGGTAAATCGGTTTTCCACACGAAAACCGTGCCCGGGAGCATAGCGCAGCGGCTCGTCGCTCCTGGGCTTTCGTGAAAAATTGCTCGGCTACAATTCTTTGCGATACCCCCGACCAAAGAGAACAAGACGATTGTTCGAGGAGCCCCAATGAGTGACACCCCAACCGACAGCAGCAAACGGACGTGGCTGCTCGCGACCGGCTGCGTCGGCGCCGTGGGCGGCATCGCAACAGCCGTACCCTTCGTGGCCAGTTTCGAGCCGTCCGAGCGCGCCAAGGCCGCCGGAGCCGCGGTCGAAGCCGACATCTCGGCATTGAAACCGGGCGAGAAGATGACCGTGGAATGGCGCGGCAAGCCGGTCTGGATATTGAGGCGCACACCCGAGGAGCTCGCCGCCCTGCCCAAGCACGACGATGAACTGGCCGACCCCAAGTCGTTGCGCCATCCCGAAGAGTTCACGCCGATGGAGAGCACGCGCAACGAGTGGCGATCTATCAAACCCGAGATCTTCGTCGCGGTCGGCATCTGCACGCATCTGGGGTGCTCGCCGACTGACAAACTGCAGCCCGGGCCGCAACCGTCGCTCCCAAACGATTGGCCGGGCGGCTGGTTTTGTCCCTGCCACGGCTCCACCTTCGATCTTGCTGGCCGCGTTTTCAAGAACAAGCCGGCGCCGGACAACCTCGAAGTGCCCCCATACACGTTCCTGTCGGATTCGAAAATCCTGATCGGCGAATCGAAGAAGGCATAAGGGGCAACCGACCATGGCCGAACTAAAGCAGATTTCCCCCAACGCTCCGGCGTCCGCCAAGTTCATGAACTGGGTGGACAACCGCTTTCCGGCAACCAAGCTTTGGCAGGATCATTTGTCGGCGTACTACGCGCCGAAAAACTTCAACTTCTGGTACATCTTCGGCTCGCTGTCGCTGCTGGTGCTCGTGATCCAGATCGTGACCGGCATCTTCCTGGTAATGCACTACAAGCCGGACGCGGCCCTTGCGTTCGGCTCGGTCGAATACATCATGCGCGACGTGCCGTGGGGCTGGCTGATCCGCTACATGCACTCCACCGGCGCGTCGGCGTTCTTCATCGTCGTCTACATGCATATGTTCCGGGGGCTCATCTACGGCAGTTATCGCAAGCCGCGTGAACTGGTGTGGATCTTCGGTTGCGCGATCTTCCTGTGCCTGATGGCCGAGGCCTTCATGGGCTATTTGCTGCCGTGGGGCCAGATGAGCTACTGGGGCGCGCAAGTGATCGTGAACCTGTTCTCCGCAATTCCCTTCATCGGCCCCGATCTGGCGCTGTTGATCCGCGGCGATTACGTGGTCGGCGACGCAACGCTGAACCGGTTCTTCAGCTTCCACGTGATCGCGGTGCCGCTGGTGCTGCTCGGCCTGGTGGTCGCGCACATCATCGCGCTGCACGAAGTGGGCTCGAACAACCCGGACGGGATCGAGATCAAGGCCACCAAGGATAAGGAAGGTCGCCCGCTCGACGGCATCCCATTCCACCCGTTCTACACGGTGCACGATATTTTCGGCGTGTGCGTCTTCCTGTTCGTGTTCTCGGCGATCATCTTCTTCGCGCCCGAGTTCGGTGGGTACTTCCTCGAATACAACAACTTCATTCCGGCCGATCCACTCCAGACGCCGGCCCACATCGCGCCGGTCTGGTATTTCACGCCGTACTACTCGATGCTGCGAGCAATTACGAGCGAGATGATGTATGCGCTGATCGCCTCGGTCGTCCTCGGCGCGGCGATCCTGGTGCTGAGGGTGCGCATGGCGGCCGTTTTCAAGGGCGCGATCGTGATCGCGGCGCTGGCCGTGGTCGCGATGATGATGGCGATCGACGCGAAGTTCTGGGGCGTGGTGGTGATGGGCGGCGCCGTGATCATCCTGTTCTTCTTGCCCTGGCTCGACTGGAGCCCGGTGAAGTCGATCCGCTATCGTCCAACCTGGCACAAGTATCTTTACGGCTTGTTTGTCATCGTGTTTGTGGTGCTGGGATACCTCGGCATGCAGCCGCCGTCACCGGGTGGCGAGCGGGTGTCGCAGGTCGGCACAATGTTTTACTTCGGCTTCTTCCTGTTGATGCCGTGGTGGAGCCGGATCGGCGAGCCGAAGCCGGTTCCCGACCGCGTGACCTTCAGTGCGCACTGAGCCAGCGAAAGAGCCGACCATGAAGATTTACGGAAACCTCAAGAAGCTCGCGTTCGCGCTGGTCGCAACCCTCTCCATTTCCTTCGGCGCGCAAGCGGCGGAGGGCGGTGTGGCGTGGGACAAGGCGCCGGACAAGGTCAACGACATGGAGGCGCTGCAAAACGGTGCCAAGCTGTTCGTCAACTACTGCCTGAACTGCCATTCGGCCGCGTTCATGCGCTACAACCGCCTGCAGGACATCGGCCTTTCGGAACAACAGATAAAGGACAACCTGCTGTTCACGTCGACCAAGATCGGCGACAACATGAAGGCGGCGATCACGCATGAGCAAGGCAAGAGCTGGTTTGGCGCCAACCCGCCGGACCTAACCTTGGTCGCGCGCTCGCGCGCTGGTCACGGCGGCACCGGCGCCGACTACCTCTACACCTACTTGCGCGGCTACTACCGCGACGACGCCACCGTGACCGGCTGGAACAACATCGTTTTTCCGAACGTTGGCATGCCGCACGTGTTGTGGCAGCTGCAGGGCGAGCGCAAGCCGATCTTCGAGACGGTGCATGAGCACGGGCACGATCTGAAGGTGTTGAAGGGTTGGGAGCAAGTGACCCCCGGCTCCATGTCGCCGCTGCAGTACGACCAGGCGGTTGGCGATCTGGTCGCCTTCATGCAGTGGATGTCGGAGCCGGCCCAGAGTTCCAGGGTACGTCTGGGCATCCTCGTGCTGTTGTTCCTGGGTGTGCTGACCTTTCTTGCCTGGCGTCTGAATGCGGCATTCTGGAGAGAAGTGAAATAACAACAAGGTTCAGTTTTGGCCCGGGCCGTTGCGTCCGGGTAATTTATTGAGTGGGGCTGCCTGC